>JBFJZQ010000422.1:0-2649 GCA_041622015.1 Oleiphilaceae bacterium | reverse complement strand
GTGTCTCAGATTGATGCCAGTCTTGTAGGTCATGGTTAACGTAAAAAGGCGTTTCTGAAAAATCAATGTGAGGGTTAGGTTCATTAAAGTTGATGGAAGGCGGAAGTTGACGGTGATACAAGCTCATCGCAACTTTGATGAAGCCTGCCAGGCCTGCTACGGTATCTAAGTGGCCTATATTGGGCTTAACAGAACCGATACCACAAAACTGCTTCTTGGCAGTATATTGCTTGTAGGTATCCGCAAGTGACATTATTTCAATTGGGTCACCTAATGCCGTTCCTGTACCATGCGCTTCAACATACGAAATACTTGCCGGATCAATGTTGTTCTTCTCTAAGACCTTTTTGATTGCATTAGATTGTCCCTCTACACTTGGTGCATAAAAGCCTGCTTTATTAGAGCCATCATTATTTGTCCCGACATCTCTCAACAAGGCATAAATATGATCATTATCTCGAATCGCATCGTCTGCTCGTTTAAGCAACACTGCGCCAACACCTTCACCTAAAATCATGCCATCGGCATGAGAATCAAATGCCTTTAAGTGGCCATCACTAGAAAAATTTAAGCCGGGCTGGTGAACATAACCTTTCTCTAAGTAGTTGGATAAACTCGCGCCACCGACTAGAGAGTAATCGACCTCTTTTCCTCGCAAGCTTTGTATCGCACTGTTAAGCGCAGTGAGGGATGAAGAACAGTTTGTATGCACAAAGGCGCTTTGACCCGTAAAGCCAAGATGATAAGAGATCATCGTGGGCATTGTCCCCTCTTGGTTGAGTAACCAAGCGACATATTCATTTGCATTTTTTATGACATGGTCGTGCCCCAAACTCTGCGTAATATTAGCGGCATTTGTGAAGTTGGTTGCCGTCACAAAAACACTTGTTCTGGGAATATTCTCGGACACATAACCGGCGTCTTCAACCGCTCCCCAGGCATGAAGCAACATCTGTCGCAACTGGGGCGACATAATTTCAGCATTAGCATGAGACAAGCTAAAGAAGTCAGGATCAAAGCACTCCTTGCCTTCAATACTCGATGTCACTGCAACGAAATTCGGGTCTGTTAACAGGCTTTCATCTAGCTCTAGAGCCTGTAATTCTTGACCCGAAATAATTTGGACGCTCTCTTTTCCTTGCTTTAGGTTTTCCCAAAATGTCCAGTGATCCGGTGCCCCAGGAAAATGGCAAGAGATACCTATGATTGCAATACTGTTCAAATAGTAACCAGGAAACTTATCCGTTGGCGGGGCTTTAGTAGAAGTCTGAGGATTTATGGGTGAATTACCCGCATTTTGTTGATCTTCCGTCGGATCAAGAGGGTCATGATGTGTGATTTGCTTATGTAAATATCCACTGATGCTTTTAATCGTACTGTATTTGAATAAGGCGCTGCTCGAAAATTCACAGCGAAAATGATTCTGAATCTTTTTAGACAAGGTCACAGCAAGTAATGAATCACCGCCCACAGTGAAAAATCCATCATTGACATCCAGACCTTGAATTTGCAAGACCGCGCCCCAAAGCTTTGTGACCGCTTGTATAATTTGGTCATAAGACATAGTCACATCTGAGTGTGTACTAGAGAGATTTTCTTCTGGCTCATCAGGTTCAAGTATTTCACCCTGTGATAGCTTAACTTGCTTACTCGCAAGCTGCTTTCTGTCGGTCTTTCCATTCGGTGTCAGTGGGAAAGCTGTCGTGGTAATAAAAAATGCTGGGACCATGTAGGATGGTAATTTATCAGCCAAATATTGACTAAGTGCAGCAGAGTCAATTTGCCTTGAAGTACCATTAGAATTGTCCTTGAGGCATTCTGTTTCATCACTAGGAATATAATATGCCACCAGTCGGCTGGTACTGTTTTCCTGAACAACTACGACTGCTTGCTTAATACCAGGAAAACTCGTCAAAAGTGTTTCAATTTCTCCCAGCTCAATTCTGAACCCGCGTATTTTAACTTGTTGGTCAATCCGTCCCAAACACTCAATAGTGCCGTCATCTAGCCAACGGGCAAGATCACCAGTCCTGAATAGTTTATTTTTTTTCGAGCCCGAAAATGGATTAAGAATAAACTTATCATGCGTTAACTCTGGTCTATTCAGATAGCCTATTGAAACACCATCTCCAGCGATCCAGAGCTCACCAGCCACACCGACAGGAACTGGTTCACCCTTGGTATCAACAATATAAACCTGAGTATTGGCAATAGGTTTGCCTATCGAGATAACCCCATCTGCAGCAACCTTATTACAGGTCGACCAAATCGTCGTTTCAGTGGGACCATACATATTCCAGACATTAGATCCTGTGCGGATAAACTCATCGCGCAAACTTTGTGAAAGAGGCTCTCCCCCGCATAAGATTGTGACATTTTCTGTGTTTTTCCAGCCAGCTTCAAAAAGGATTTTCCAGGTAACAGGCGTCGCTTGCATAAATTCAGGTTGATGTTTTGCAAGGAGCTTCATTAAACGATCCGGATCTTTTTGCTCAAAGGCGTTTGCTATGACACATTCCCCTCCCACTAATAAGGGTAAAAACAATTCTAAATAGGCAATATCAAAGCAATAGGTTGTCAAAGCCAGGAAGTTATCTTTTTCCTTGATATTTAAGCTCTTCTTCATGGCAAAAAGGAAATTAACAAGCG
>JBFJZQ010000421.1:0-2683 GCA_041622015.1 Oleiphilaceae bacterium | reverse complement strand
TACCCATTTCATCTTCTGCTTCGCACAACATATTTCGCTCAATAAATTGAGGGTGCTGTGCAGCCTCATTAACGCTTAAAACAGGTTCAACGCAGGCATCTAATTCTGAAAATTCTACCTGCCATTCTTGTAAGGTTTTTTCGGCTATTTTACTTTGAATGGCTTGCTTAACTTCTAGCTGAGCTTCTGGTCTTTGATCCATTAGTTTTGAAAGTAAGTTTTGCAATTCAAGGTGCTGCATGAGCTTGCTTGCAAACACTGGTTCAAGGCTACCTATTGATAAATAACGATCATCTGAAGTTTTATAGTAATCATAAAACAGGCCACCATTAAGCATTTCACTACCGTAAGCGGGATCTTTTTCACTCACTAATGCAGCCGCACCAAACATGGTGTTAAGCGCAAACGCGGCGTCACTCATACTGATATCTAAATACTGACCTTTGCCTGTATTAGTCCGTTCGATCACAGCCGCTAAGATTGCCATAACCGCATGATGAGAACCGCCCGCAATATCGGCGATTTGAGTGCCTGATAAAACAGGGCCTGTGTCTTTTCTGCCGGAGTAACTGGCTAATCCAGACAGGGCTAGATAGTTAATATCATGACCAGCTTTACCCTTAAACGGCCCTGTTTGACCATAGCCCGTTATCGAACAATAGATAAGTTTAGGCTGCTTTGCCTTTAAGGAATCAAAACCTAAGCCTAGCTTTGCCATGACACCCGGCCTGAACTGCTCAATGACGATGTCATATTGCTTAAGCAAGGTTTCAACAATAGCAATAGCTTCTGGCTGCTTTAAATCTAATGCGAGAGACTTCTTGTTTCGATTGATACTGGCATGTGCTGCCGATACTTTGCCAACCATTGGCGGCATCATTTTTAGCAAGTCTGGCCTTTTGGGTGCTTCTATTCGAAGTACTTCTGCCCCCATATCAGCTAATAATTGCGTCGCGTAAGGGCCAGGCAATAAGGTTGAGAAGTCGAGTATTTTAAGACCTTTAAGAGGCTGCATAGGATTCCATTTATTGATGATTGAAAGCCCTCTTTTAACCTCTCCATTAACAACAGAGAGGTTAAAAGGAGTAGAGAACCTTAAACTAAAGAACGACCAATAATCAGTTTCATGATCTCGTTGGTCCCTGCATAGATCTTCTGGACTCTGGCATCAGCATAGGCGCGAGCCACTGGGTATTCCCACATGTAGCCATAGCCTCCATGAAGCTGTAAACATTCATCAATGACATCACACTGAATATCTGTAGCCAACAACTTCAATTTAGCCGCTGTCACCACATCAAGCTTTTTCTCTAAATGAAGCTCTAAACATTTATCAACAAAAACACGTGCCATGGTTAAGGTTGCCGACATTTCTGCCAACTTAAACTGGGTGTTTTGGAAGGAGGCGATTTCACGGCCAAAAGCTTTCCGCTCTTTTACATATTTGATTGTTTGCTCCAGAATAGATTCTGCACTGGCAATAGCATTTAAACCAACAGACAAACGTTCTTGCGGAAGCTCTTGCATCAAGTAGATGAAGCCCATGCCTTCAGCACCCAGTAAGTTTTCTTTCGGAACTTTCACATCCTGGAAAAATAACTCGGAGGTATCCTGTGCTTTCATACCGATTTTATGAAGGTTCTGTCCTTTTTCAAAGCCAGGAGAGTTAGCTTCAACTAATAATAGGCTTGTCCCTTTAGACCCGGCCTCTGGATTAGTTTTGGCTACGACTATGACTAGATCTGCCATCTGGCCATTTGTAATAAAAGTTTTAGAGCCATTCAATAGATAGAACTCTCCACTTGGATCTAAAACCGCGCTAGTTTTAACGCCTTGCAAGTCCGAACCGGTTCCAGGCTCAGTCATCGCTATTGCAGTTACGATATCGCCATTCACGCAACCAGGAATGTATCTCTGCTTTTGATCTTCAGTACCATAAGCCATGATATATGGCACAGAAATATCAGAGTGCAAACCAAAGCCAATGCCACTGAGACCAAAATTTGCGATTTCTTCATCAACAATTGCGTTAAACCTAAAGTCACCTTCTACACCGCCATAAGCTTCGGGGACGGTTGGGCACAAATATCCATTTTCGCCTGCTTTTTTCCATAGCTCGCGAGACACTTGACCATCTTTTTCCCATTGCTCATGATATGGCACTGCTTGCTCTAGAAGGAATTTACGAAAGGAGTCTCGAAACATTTCATGTTCTGATTCAAATACAGTACGTTTCAACATAATCATATTCTCTTGTATTTATTTGTGAATGTTGGGCTAGTTGCATGGCTGATTAATCGACTAAAAGGCTCAATATTGTATTGAGCCTTTTATCATTGACTTAATCTTTAAATATTAAACCATCTTTCGCCATATTTTTTAGTAGTTGTGGAACTTCAAAACGCTTTCCGAATTTTTGAGCAAGAATTTCTGCTCTTTCAATAAATTTCTGTAAACCTGTTTGATTGATAAATTGCAAAATACCTCCTGTCCAGACTGGATAGCCTATTCCCATAATTGAACCAATGTTGGCATCGCGAACGCTGGTTAGGACTTTCTCATCAAAACAGCGAACTGTTTCTATGGCTTGGATATACAGTAAACGGTCTTTAATTTCCTGAAGGTCGATAACTTGATCGCTTTGCTTAAATTGTTCACTAAGGCCTTCCCACAAATGCTTTTT
>JBFJZQ010000420.1:0-2698 GCA_041622015.1 Oleiphilaceae bacterium | reverse complement strand
CATGGTGCTAGCGACTTTCTTTCCAAACCTTTTGATAAGGCACGCTTGCTCGTTACGATTAAAAACTGCCTAAAAGAAAGCCAATTGAGTGCCATTGTGCGCGAGTATGAAAAGACTTTTGAGCGAGATCGTTTCCACGCGATGATCGGAAGTGCACTGCCCATGCAAACGGTGTATCGGATTATAGAGAGTGCGGCAAGCAGTCGAGCGACGGTGTTTATCACCGGGGAAAGCGGTACAGGTAAAGAGCTTTGTGCAGAAGCTATTCATAAAGAGAGCGCCAGAGCTGACAAGCCTTACATTGCCTTAAATTGTGCAGCGATTCCGCGTGATCTTATTGAAAGCGAAATCTTCGGGCATGTTAAAGGCGCTTTCACCGGTGCATCGACTTCGCGCCAAGGCGCGGCAACCTTGGCGGATGGTGGTACTTTATTTTTAGATGAAATTGGTGAAATGCCGCTGGATCTGCAAAGTAAGTTATTGCGCTTTATTCAAAGTGGTACCTTTCAGCCGGTGGGGGGCAGCAAAGAGTATAAGGTCGATGTCAGGTTTGTCTGTGCGACGAATCGTGATCCGCTTAAGGAAGTAGAAGACGGTCGATTCAGAGAAGACTTATATTATCGTCTGCATGTAATTCCTATTCATATGCCCCCTCTCAGGGAGCGAGCTCGAGACTGCCTGTTAATCGCCCACAACTTTTTAAAGGAATTTAGCCAGGACGAAGCCAAAGGCTTTAATGGCTTTTTACCTGAGGTGGAGAGCTTCTTTTTAGAATATCGCTGGCCAGGTAATGTCCGTGAATTGAGCAATGTCATCCGTAATATAGTTGTGCTGAATGAGGGAGAGGAGGTCTCTTTGTCCATGCTTCCTGCGCAGCTCTATGCCAGCGCCTCTGCAGCGGTGTCTGAACAGCCTACTACTCAGGGAGAAATTCGATCGGATTTGCAAAATGCGAATACATTGTTGGAGAGCGGTTCGCAAAATGAAAAGCAAAATCATATTCAGAGCGAAAAAGACATACGCCCACTATGGCTTGAAGAGAAAGAAATTATCGAAAAAGCCATCGCTGCATGCAAAGGTAATGTGCCAAAAGCAGCCGCATTTTTAGATATTAGTGCGTCGACCATTTATCGCAAAAAACAACAGTGGGAATCCAGTTAAAGCGATTTCAGTTGTTTTAGATAAAATGATTTAAATCAATGCCTAACAGTTGAAAAAGCGTTTTTATTTTGCTCTTTGGAGAAAGTTAAAAACGTTTTTTTTTGTTTCTTATTTTTACAGAATGCTAGTCCTTTCTTTGTTATTCACGTCTACTTTTTTATGCCTTCAAAATTGATCTGGCACACATCCTGCTAAATAAGCTTATATAGCAGCAGTAAATAAGCTTAGGTTACAAATCCACACTGTATATATTTGAAGCACCGAATGCGCCCTGCCAGGGGAAGGAAAGATTATGAACAATAACGACACACACGGTAATCAAGCAATGACATCGGGTCATCCAGGCATCAACGATAAACATATTCTAATCGCGGATGACGATACCACGTTTTTACTAGTTGCTTCTGCAACTTTACGCAAGCAAGGCTTTACGGTGGATACCACGGAAACCGGAAAGGGGGCCTTCAATATGGCTATTGAAGGACAGTACGATGCGATCTTGTTAGATGCCAAAATGCCCGATATGGAAGGCTTTGAAGTTTGTGCCTTAATTCATGAAACGCTTGGGGCTCAAACGCCACCCATTGTTATGTCAACCGGTCTTGATGATGATTTTTCGATAGATAAGGCGTTTTCTCTTGGTGCAACAGATTATGTGAATAAGCCAGTTAATTGGAAAATCATGGGCCCAAGAATCGTTTCATTGATTCAAGCGTCAGAGGGCAAGCATTTAGTGAAGAAAATGTCGGGTGATTTGGATAATATCTTGTCCGCCTCTTCCGATATTGTATTTCAGCTTAATGAAGAGGCGGTAGTGGTCTCCATTCACAAAGCAGAATTGTTACCTGTCTGGATTAAGAATCGTGTCTTCGAAAATATTTGTTTGTTTGATGTCATTCCTTCAGAGATGGTCCAACCTGTGCTGCTTCAATGGCGTGCCTTGCTAGACAATAAACCCTCTGAACCAGTCTTAATTTCAAGACATATCAATGATGAGCCTTTTTTAGTTGAAATGCGTTTTATGCGCTCCAATAGCAATGGCATTTTATGTTTAATTCGTGACCATACTTCTACCTACTTGGCTGAAAAAGAAATCTATAAGCTGTCATATATGGATGGTATTACAGGGATTGGTAATCGCAAGAAGGTCCAGGAATGGCTTGATCATAGCCATGCTTCTTTGCAGCCAAATGAACGTGTGATTGTCATGCGTTGCCAGCTGGGAGATTATTATGAACAAGAAACACGTTTAGGACAGGCGGGTTTAGATTACGCGGTCAGTTCGTTAGCGAAATGCTTGTTGGAAAAGGTTTCGCCACTCAATATCTCACAACATTTTGGTGTGTGTCGGGACTCTTTGGTTGGACGTTTGTCTGACAATGAGTTTGCAGTACTCCTGCGTTGTGAGGAAGCAAACAATTTATCGAGTACCTTTTCGTCTTACTTATATGAACTTATGTGTGAACCGATCACTGTCGAGTCGTGTTCTGTGAGTTTTGATGTCTCGATCGGGGTTTCAGATAATGTTCAAGCAGCT
>JBFJZQ010000419.1:0-2701 GCA_041622015.1 Oleiphilaceae bacterium | reverse complement strand
TTCATCAAACCGATATTACCTTCCTGAATGAGATCCAAGAACTGCAAACCACGGTTAGTATATTTTTTCGCAATGGATATAACCAAACGTAAGTTAGCCTCAACCATTTCTTTTTTCGCTCTACGTGCTTTCGCTTCACCAATTGAAACTCGACGATTGACGTCTTTTATTTCTGCGACTGTCATGCCTGTTTCTGCCGCCATTTCGGCGATCTTGCGTTGTGCACGAGTAATTTCAACACGATTTTCTTCTAATTTAGCCGAACAAGAATGACCTTCATTTATCAGCGTGTCGATCCATTCAGCATTAGCCTCATTTCCAGGAAAACGCTTAATAAACTCTTTACGATCCATGCCGCATTGTCTTGAACATAGAGCCATCACGGCACGCTCATTAAATCGGATGACATCATTCGTACCACGAACGAGGTTAATCAGAATATCAAACTGTTTGGCATTCAATTTGAAGGGGGCAAAAATCTGGCCCAACAAATTATATTCTTTCACTGCTTCTGGATGACTTCGGTCATGTTTCTCTTCAGCAGCAAGCGCTATGGCTAACTGAGCACGTAATTCTTCCATACGAACTCTAACAAGCTCTGGATCAGGGCCTTTTTCACCCTCTTCCTCTTCATCATCGCTATCGTCATCATCGTCTTCATCGCTATCAATATTACTGTCAATAATTTCATCATCATCTGTAGAGACAGGTATTTCTGCTGTTTCATCATCAGGATCAACAAAACCTGAAAGAATGTCACTTAAGCGACCTTCCTCTTCAACGGCTGTGTCATATTTATCAAGAATAGACTGAGCAACGCCTGGAAAATGCGCTAGAGAAGCCATTACATCACGAACGCCTTCTTCAATGCGCTTCGCGATTCGAATTTCGCCTTCACGAGTGAGTAGCTCAACGGTACCCATTTCGCGCATATACATTCGAACGGGATCAGTTGTACGCCCTGCTTCAGTTTCTACAGCAGCTAAGGCAGCAGCCGCTTCAGCAGCAGCGACTTCATCGGTAGAGTCGCCATCTGACATGAGCAAAGCATCAGCATCTGGCGCGACTTCAACGACTTGGATTCCCATGTCGTTAATCATTCGAATGATATCTTCTACCTGATCTGGATCTGCGATGTCTTCAGGTAAGTGATCATTTACTTCTGAGTAAGTCAGGTACCCTTGTTCTTTACCGCGTGCGATGAGATCTTTTAAACGAGACTGTTGTGAATTGCCTGACATGTTCACCCTATTGGTTGGTGGTCGATCAAAAAATAGTCGGCCATTATATAGAAACTTTGGTTTGCAACCAAATCAATATGGTTCGAAATTGGAATTTTTCAAGCCTGATTTGCAATTACTTACCCTTATTTGGCGTAAATCTTCATTTAAACGCCTATTCCTTCGATTTAGTCACAGAAATTGATCGCAAAGCCTGCTTTTCTTCATCACTCATTTGGCTAGGCGACTTGAATATTTTAGTCACTTTTAAGGCCTGAGCCTGATTTTTTTCACGTTTCACACGAAGCAATAAATCATCTGCAACCTGTCGCGCTTCTTCAGCACTTGGCACCCACTCTAAACGATCAAAAAGGTGCATAAAACGTGTACGATAGCCTGCCTGATCTACTGCTAAAAAATACAAGAGATCTTCAACACTCTTGATAGCTTGCGAGGTCAGAAAACCTGCAAAGTCGATTGCATTTGGGTAATTTTCAAGCCCGTCAACAGCCAACAAAACATCTGCCGAAAGGCTAGGCTCATAATACATGGCCAAACAAAGAGAAACATCTGGGTCCAGCATCATACGATTACCCGATAACTCTCGTGTGCCCGGCATTTTTTTATCGTCATGCTTTTGCCAACGAAAGCTCAATTGATTCAAACGTTGACGCAAAGCTGATTTAAAAACAGGCGATTTTATTTTTTCTATTTGTGGCTCAACACGCTCTTTTAGAAGCCCTTTATGCTCAGCAATATTGAGATTCAAGTCTGCCGCATAAATATCAAAAATAAACTCCGAAAGCGGTTTCGCCTGATCAATCCGGCGCTCAAACACCTCTTTACCTTCAATCCTGATCAAAGTATCCGGGTCTTCGCCTTGAGGCAGAA
This sequence comes from Oleiphilaceae bacterium, assembly GCA_041622015.1. GTDB lineage: Bacteria > Pseudomonadota > Gammaproteobacteria > Pseudomonadales > Oleiphilaceae > PZPK01. The sequence goes on along the minus strand of JBFJZQ010000419.1, from coordinate 590 downwards.
TCAAAAAGCTGAGCTGCATGCCGTCTTCATACAATGAAAGCGCATTCTCCATCGCTTTTCGAGCTGCATTGATACCCGCGTTATCGCCATCAAAACAAAACACCAAATTCTGACAACGCTTGAGCATTTGCGTCAAATTATCTGCATTGGTCGCCGTACCCAACGTCGCTACAGCATAGCTGATGCCATACTGGGATAAGGCAACCACATCCATATACCCTTCAACAACCAACAATCTTTCCAATCGTCGATTCGCCTGATTCGCCTCGAATAAGCCATACAATTCATGGCTTTTATGGAATACTTCAGACTCAGGCGAGTTAATATATTTGGCCTTATCACTGCCTAATGTCCTGCCGCCGAAGGCAATCGTTTTACCTCGACTATTGCGAATAGGAAACATCAAACGATTCTGAAATAAATCGTATAACTTTGTGCCTTTATCCGATACTGCACGCGCCTCAATCAGCGATTTAAGCACCTCTGGTGACGCTTTCGAACTTAGAAAATCGGCCTCAGCTGGCGCAAAGCCTATGGAGAACTGAGAAATAACTTCTTCAGTCAGACCCCGTTTTAGCAAATACTCTTGC
>JBFJZQ010000418.1:0-2717 GCA_041622015.1 Oleiphilaceae bacterium | reverse complement strand
TTCAAGGTCTCCAAGATATTTTTAGCAAAAAACCCCTAAAACAAGATATTTCAAATGACACGCAACAAATTACAACTGAAACACTTGAAAAATTAACGCCATATGAAATTCAATTATTACAAAAGCTAGCAAAAGATCAGCTTTATGATGAATTTCATCCTGTTATGTCAAAACACAAACAGACAAATATAGACTACATAATCACGCTTCATTTGCTCTCCAATGGAGCAATTAAGAGCGCCACTATCAGACAATCAAGCAACATACAGGAGATTGATCAACTCGCAATAAAAGCTGCGTACCTTGCGAGCCCCTTCCCTAAACCTCCGTCCAAAGATATAAACAAAAGCTTTAAATACGATATTCCAATTATTTACCAAAAAAACAACACACAAACTAAAAAGGAGCTCAAAGACTGAGCTCCTTATAAAAATAACATTATAACGACAAGTCTTTAACTTTTAGCCGCAGCAGACACCATCTTCTTGAGCTCACCAGATTCATACAATTCAGTTACGATATCACAACCGCCAACCAACTCTCCGCTTATATATAATTGAGGAAAAGTAGGCCAATTTGAGTAAACTTTTAGATTTTCTCTGATTTCAGGGTGCTCCAGAATATTGATAAAAGCAAAACGTTCTTCGCAAGCCATTAGAGCCTGAGAGGTTTTTGCAGAAAACCCACACTGAGGCTGCTGCGGAGATCCTTTCATATATAAGATGATAGGATTTCCTTCAATTTGTTCTTTAATCGTGTCCATTACTGACATAATGTTTTTACCCTTTTAGCGTTCAATATACTCATTTCAATAAAACGATTTGGTGAAACCAAGTCATTTTACACTGCCTTCCATATAATTATTTAGTTTACCTTTTTTTTGAATGACCAACCATAATGGTCAAGTATTATTTTTCATACTTATCAGGCCCTACTTCCCCTATTTAGGGGCGTATCAATAAATAACCTACAAAATTTGATAAAGATAAAAGTTCAGGCTAAGATTACTTATTTGGGGCAGCACATTAGCTGCCTTTTTGCGTTGTAAAGAGATAAAGATGACCAACGATCAACCTATAATGAATACTTACGGCAGACTTCCTGTCGCTTTTGAAAGCGGTGATGGTTGCTGGCTATATGATACAGATGGAAACAAATATTTTGATACATTCTTTGGCATTGCAGTGTGCGGACTGGGCCATACCCATCCAAGCGTTACTAAAGCTATTAAAGATCAAGCTGGCAGGTTAGTTCACTGCTCAAACTTATTTCATAACCCACTTCAATCTCGTTTAGCTCAAAAATTATGCAGCATATCTAGCATGGAAAAGGTTTTCTTTTCTAATTCTGGTGCAGAAGCAAATGAAGCGGCCATTAAACTAGCCAGAAAGTTCGGTCATGAAAAAGGCATAAAAACGCCAACGATTATCGTTATGGAAAATTCATTCCATGGAAGAACGATGGCTACGCTTACTGCTACAGGGAGCAGAAAGGTTCAAGCAGGCTTCGAGCCTCTTTTAAACGGTTTTGTGAGAACAAGCTTTAACAATATTGATGAAATTGAGAAAATTGCTAAATCAAATCCAAATGTCGTAGCCATTTTACTTGAACCAATTCAAGGAGAAGGCGGTTTAAGCATTTCTAGTAACGAATACCTTGAATCAATCAGAGCGATATGTGACAAACATGACTGGCTTATGATGCTAGATGAAGTTCAGACCGGAAATGGTCGCACAGGTCATTATTTTGCATATCAAGACAGCAAAATACTTCCCGATGTCGTAACTACTGCTAAAGGTCTAGGCAACGGTTTTCCGATTGGTGCATGCTTAACTCAGGGAAAAGCAAATATTGTTTTAACACCCGGATCTCATGGCTCTACTTTTGGTGGAAACCCCTTAGGCTGCGCCGCAGCATTAGCGACTATCGAAGAAATAGAAAACAATAATTTATGCGAGAGAGCTAAAATACTCGGCGAGCGAATAGTTGCCAATTTAAAGGCTGAACTTTTAGATTCAAACTATATTACAGGAGTTCGCGGAAAAGGCTTGATGATAGGCATTGAAATGACCTCCCCTTGCCCTGAGATAGTTCCACTAGCAAAAGCAAAAGGCTTATTATTAAACGTCACCGCTGAAAAAGTAATTCGATTACTGCCATCGCTGACGATGTCAGATGAAGAATGTGAATTTTTAGTTGATGCTGTTGTTCAAATAATTCGTTTATATGCAGCAGATGATAGAAGCAAACCACGCAACAAGTGAAGTTAGCTAGAGCCTACTCTCTAGCTCCCACCTCATTTAAACCTAATTTTACTGATTCATTTTTGAGAGCAACATGGCACTTAGACACTTTCTAACATTAACTGATTTATCTTCTACCGAACTTAAACAAATTATTGAAAGAGCGGCGACCCTCAAAAAAGAACATAAGCAAGGGCACATATATGAGCCTCTAAAAAACAGAGTGCTCGCCCTAATTTTTGAAAAATCATCAACAAGGACAAGAGTTTCATTTGAATCAGGTATGGCTCAATTTGGCGGCTCATCATTATTTTTATCTCCAAGAGATACGCAACTCGGACGTGGTGAGCCTATAGAAGATAGCGCAAAAGTACTATCAAGAATGGTGGATGCAATTACCATACGAACTTTCGAACACTCGAAAATAGAGTTATTTGCCAAACATTCTTCAGTTCCTGTTATCAACGCACTTAC
>JBFJZQ010000417.1:0-2717 GCA_041622015.1 Oleiphilaceae bacterium | reverse complement strand
CAGACAAGGTCTTCTTTAAGGACAACGAATGGCTTTCTGTATCAACACAAAAATCACCGTCCAAGTGATGTGAAGGGTTTTCCACCAAGGCCAAAAATGCCTGCCTACTCTTGATTAAAACCTGTGCCTTTTCTAACCATACGGCTAGATCCCACTCAAAATAAACATCGCCATTAATCAGCAAAAAGGTTTCTGCATCATCATCGACCAAAAAGTCGAGTGCTTGTTGAATTCCACCTGCTGTTTCAAGTAGCTCGGGCTCATGTCTATACTGAATTGTTAAACCCCATTTTGCTCCCGACCCGAGCGCTTCGGGTATTTTCTCGGCTAGCCAATGGGTATTGATTACGACGTCCTTAATACCTGCTTTGGCTAATTTTTCCAGGTGGAATTCTATAAGATATCGATCGCCAACGTTTAAAAGCGGCTTGGGGGCGAAGTTGGTAAGCGGCTGCATTCTTTTACCTAAACCTGCCGCTAGGATCATTGCTTTCATTGCATGTTACTCTTGCAGAAATACAGCGTGTTTTGTGAGCGGCAAGATTCTATTTTCTATTAATTTAACCAAGGGAATAAGCTTGTCGTGGCTAGTGTTCACCTTAGCGATCAGCTGTTTACTTACTGACACTATGTATTCAAGCGTTCGTGGAATATCGGCTAAATAAGCATGTTTGCCATCTCGCAATGACAAGCGTGCGAAAATACCGGCCACTTTCAGATGTCTTTGCAAACCCATCAAGTCAAAATCGTCTTTGAAATCCTCAAAGTCACCGACCTGCTTAAATGCATCAGGATGATGCTTTTCAAGCAAATCATAATATTCACGACACCATTGGTTGACGAATTCTACTGGCCAAACAATATAGCAATCTCTTAGTAAAGAGACTAAATCATAAGTAATGGGGCCACAAACGGCATCTTGAAAGTCGATGATTCCTAAACTGTCGTCCTCACAAATCATCAGATTTCTAGCATGAAAATCCCGATGCACGGTGACTTGAACTTGAGCCAAGGCACGCTCTTCTAAAAATAATAAGCAGGCAGTTAAATCTGCAGATTCTTGATCACTTAAGCTTAAGCCTAATTTCGCTTCAACCAGCCAGTCCTTGAATAAGGCCATTTCTCTTTGCAAAAGCCCTGAGTCGTAAGCAGGTAAATCGAGCTTAGCTGCATCTAACAACTGAATCTGTACTAATGCCTGCATCGCTTTAGAGTAATAATGCTTGCCTTGCACTTCATTCGGTTTACTTGGGTTAAGTGCTGACAATAAGAGTTTTTGCCCAAAATCACTTAGGAGCATGAAGCCTTTATCTAAATTCAGGGCTTGAATTTGCGGTACCTGAATGCCTTGTGCCAACCAGTTTTCTGCGATGACTACAAAACTTCTAGAGTCTTCTTTTTCTGGCGGTGCATCCATGACAATCCAGCTATCGCCATTCAACTCAATACGAAAATAACGCCTGAAACTGGCATCACCCGACACCACTGATAATTCAACTTTATCTGGCTTAAGTTGCTTGGCAACCCACTGACAAAGTTCTTGATAACGGGCATCCATAAAAAAACATCCTGAAGTTTTAAAAGAAAGGCAAAAAACAATGCTGCGCTATCCTAATCAAAAACCCAAGCATGGGCAAAGAATAAACTTAAATGCAAAAAGTAAAAAATTGCAGGCAAAAAAATGCCCCTAGAAAACTAGAGGCATTTGAATAGCTATTAAGCTAAATTTCTATTTGATATCGATTGGAAGTGAATAAGAAACCATAAATAAAGTATCTTCGTTCATGCCACCATCACTTTCTTTTGCACCGTCGTTATCAACTATCTTACTTACAGTAAAACTCAAGTTATCATTGTATGCGTAGCCTAAGTCAAGGTGAGTATAATCTGATTTGTCTGCTTCACTATCTGAATAACCTAATTTTGCTGAGAAGCTTTCGTAACCGGCTTCCAAGGTATAGTATTCTGAACCTGTACTACCTGCTACATTGTCATAATAAGTGAAGGTAACCGGACCAAAACCTAACGAAATAACCAAGTCTGTTAACGCGCCGAAAGTATCGAAGTCTGAATTACCAGAATAGATATAGTTCCATAGACTCACATCATATGTAAAACCTTCAACTTCACCGCCATAACCAACATATAGGTCATATTCTGAACCTGTCGCAGTGTCACCACTACTACCCCAGATACCAACATAGGCACCGGCGGTACTAGCAGTAATATCACCCGAAATCGCAGGTGTTCCATTTCCTAGATCTTGACCACGCCACAAGTACATACTCGCTACAGCTGCAGAAGCTGCAACATCTACGTCAGCAACAGCTTGTTGAGCAGCCATCATAGAACCCGCTACTGCAACACCTAAAGTAGCTAAACGGAAAGAAGAGATAGTTTTTTTCAACATATTAAGAACCCCCAAAGGTTTATTTCAATGAGCAAGTTGTGCTCGTTAATAATACTTCCTAAGAGGCATATTGCAGGGAGTATGCCACACTATTATTTTTCATTAATATCAATAGGTTAAAACTTAAACCACCTATTTATGAGCAATAATATATTTATAAATGCACCAAGAAGATGCATATTGATATTTGTAGCACCAAATTAATTCTTGGCTGACAAGCCAGCATTTTCGGGGAAGCACAAAATAAATGGCTTAGCGCAAATTTTTTTATGCACTAAGCCATTGAGAAGGAATAGATATCGCTTCT
>JBFJZQ010000416.1:0-2728 GCA_041622015.1 Oleiphilaceae bacterium | reverse complement strand
GCGGCTTGATTATTTAATAGTGGCTTAAGAATATTCTGATTATCTGCAAATATCGTTGCAGACACTTCGAACTTAGAAGACCAAAACATGCCAACAATCAAAACCGCGAAGCTGATAATAGCAAACCCGAAAAGACACAAGAATTTACGTTGCCAGGCCTCCCTGAAAACAACATTGACATACTTTAGTATCAGCGAAAAATCCATGCTTGTTTAAAAACCTCGTTCGGGTACTGTAATAATATCTTGAGGGAAAAGTATGTAGTTTGAGTCAAGAATACCTTTTTCTAAAATATCATTTAGATAAATCGGGTAAACTTTTGCACCCTCTGTTGTCTGTCTGTAAAGTTTCGAGTCATCGGCATTTGCAAACGGAGTTACGCCACCCGCTTCAAGAATGACATCTAACACCGTAATACCCTTTCTATAAGGAATTGAGCGCTGCGCAGCGACTGCCCCCGTCACACGAATACGGTGGATAAATTCAGCACTGGTCGGATTTGACACAATCACCGTGACTTTTGGGTTTCGTATATAGCTGCTTAGTCGTTCTTCTATAATTTTTGAAAGATCGACCGTTGATACGCCATCAACTTCTATATCCCCTGCAAGCGGCACTGATATTTTACCGTCTGGTCTGACGATTACTGCAACAGAGAGGTCTGGATTTCTCCAAACATTTACAGTTACTGCATCACCAATTCCTAACTTGTATTCATCAACGATACCAATACTGGATTCTACAGGTTGCTCGGTGACTATATTTTTCCCCGAACATGCCGCAAGAAAAAAGGCTACACCTATTAATGACAAAATTCTCATGTTTACTCCTTTGTGTTAATTCCTATTTTCATGGCTTTTTTTCGACGAGCTCAATACAGGCCAAGCTCAACGTGCGAATTATTATCGCTCCCTGAGCCCAGTCGAAGGGCATTCCGGTAGAACTCCCAGTTACATCAAAGCATTTCGGCATAGCTCAATACAGGCATTTCGACTGACTCAATGCCCGGAAGTTCACGCTCCCTGAGCTTGGCCTGCACTGAGCCCCGTCGAAGTGTCGAAGTGTCGAAGTGTCGAAGGGTATTCTGGTAGAACTCACAGTTACATCAAAACGTTTCGATACTTCGACGAGTTCAGTACAGGCCAACCCATTACTAAATTAATGCACACCTTTACCCAGCAAAACAACCTCTACCGTTTGAATAACAATCAGCATATCCATAAAAAAACTATGATTTTTAACATAGTACAAATCGTATTTTAACTTATTCCTGGCATCTTCAACTGATGCGCCATAGGGGTACTTCAATTGTGCCCAGCCCATCAACCCAGGCTTAACTCTATGACGTGCGTCATAATATGGAATAGCTTCCTTTAACTCTTCTACAAATTGCGGCCTTTCTGGTCTGGGGCCAACAAAGCTCATATCGCCTTTAAAGACATTATATAACTGCGGTAATTCGTCTAATCGGGTATTACGAATAAAAGCACCAACCCGGGTGACCCTGGCATCATTCTTAGTTGCCCATATGGCTTTTCCGTCTTTTTCAGCATCCTGCGTCATGCTGCGAAATTTATTTATCGAGAACTCTTTACCGTTTAAACCTACACGCACTTGCTGATAGAGAATAGGCCCGCTACTTTCTAACCTGACGGCAATTGCCGTCAGTAACATAAATGGCCAGGCAATAAGAAATATTAGACTCGCAATCGTAAGGTCAAATATTCGCTTTGTTACATCACGAAGTTGCGAGTAGACAAAACCATCAGAAAACAGTGCCCAACTAGGTCGTAGCATACCGACTTCTATTTTCAAAAGCTCTCTTTCAATAAACGCCATTGGCTCAGTAATATGGATGCCGCGCAATTTACAATCCAACAGCGCATTGGATGGAATGTCGCCACCTTCGCTTCGTCTTCGCTCGTCGGGCGCCACCACGATCTCACTAATATTATTCTGTTTAACAAAGCTCGCCCAATCTTCTGGCTCTTTAATGATCAAATTTGGGTCAACAAGGGTTTCTCCTTGACCACATTCAATACAACCAAAGATTCGAAAGCTTAATTCTGCATCTTCAGGGCGAACTTTATCCAAAACTTGCTTTGCTGTTTTACCCACACCTAACACAACGACATTTCTGCTTAGTTGAGCCAGATCCACCACTTTATAAAATAACACTCTTAAAATAAGTACAAATACTAGCGCAAAGAAAATCGCAAAGGCCAGCACTCCGCGCCCAAGATAAATAGAGGGGAACAGATAATATAAAATTGTCAGGCTTGCCGTACCTAAAAAGAAATAGGCGACAATGGTACGCAGCAACATTCCGGTTAAGCCTTCCCGAAAGATACTCGTATAAACGCCCATCGCCAACGAGCAGCAACTCATCACCACGGCAAAAATGACAAGCTGAACTTCGGGATATTCTAGATAAAGATTACCTGGGCCATCTGACCATAAGTTTCGTACTTCAATACCGGCTAAAACTGAGCAAATAAGTAAGCCAAATTCTATAACGCCTAAAAACAAAAATTTTGTATGTAGATAGTGATTTAATACTCGTACATGAGCCACTTGCATTTACCCTGAATGTTATATGTATTGGTAATTAAGCTGCATTAAGAAAACTTACCAAATTTAAGTCATTGAACCTTATCATAGACGAGTTCTTTAATTTATCAGCGTAGTACATTGCGATTCTTTGCTATTAAGGCCGTAAACAATTTTT
>JBFJZQ010000415.1:0-2762 GCA_041622015.1 Oleiphilaceae bacterium | reverse complement strand
TGATCGAATCGAGAAAGAGAATGCATTGGAAGATGCCTTTAATGCGCTGGCACAGGCAAATTCAGCCAAAGATCAGTTTCTTGCGAATATGGGGCATGAATTAAGAACACCTCTAAGCGAAGTGAGTGGCTGCTTACAATTGTTTCAATTGACTAACTTGTCCATTGTTCAATCTGACTATTTATCTCAAGCCAAGGCCTCTGTGCGTCTTCTGACGCAATCGATCGATGATGTGCTTGACTGTGCCGAAATCATATCTCAGCAATTAACGCTAGACTCCAAAGACATGAATCTTTTGGATCTGCTCGATTCAGTTGGTCAGTCTATGGCCGTGATCGCCGAAGATAAGGCTATCGAGGTGCATTTTGATGTTGACGATAATATACCGCATCTTATTCACAGTGATCCGAAGCGCTTGAATCAACTATTAATGTGCATGATGACTAATGCGGTCAAATATACAATCGAAGGCGATGTCATTCTTAAATGTAACTTGATCAAGACCTTCGAGGATAAGCATGAGTTATCCTTTCAAGTGATCGATTCAGGTATTGGCATTAGTGAAAATAAAAAACACGACATTTTCGAGTTTTTTTCTCAAGCGGAAATGGCTTCAAATAGACGTTTTGGGGGCTTGGGTTTAGGGTTAACTATTAGTAAAAATATCATTGAACTAATGTCTGGTGCGATAGAATGTCAAAGTGAGGTGGGTAAAGGCACAACATTTACCTTTAATCTTGTTGTGGGAAAGGTTGAACCTGATGGAGGGCATGAGTCTCATGATGAATTTACCGAGGAATGCTCGAATATTTCCCCTTTGAAGGTGTTGTTGGTAGATGATAATGAAATTTCCCTGTCTGTTCTTTCAAGGCTGATTAAGCAATTGGGCTGGGGTGTGACAACAGCAAATTCCGCAGAAAGTGCACTAGATTTACTCCAGTCTGCCGCACAAAATAATGATTATTTCGATTTATCCCTTATAGACTGGAATATGCCTGAGCGTTCAGGCATAGACTTGGTGAAAGATATTCGCGCACAGTTTGTGGAAGATGAACTGCCTATACTGGTCATGGTGACTGCCTATACGCGTAAAATGTTATCCGAAATTGATAATCGCGATGTCGAAAACTTACTGAGTGCATTTTTAACCAAGCCGGTTACAAAAAATATGATTCTTGATATGGCTATGGGAGTTTTCGGTGCTCAAAAAATCGCTGGGGTTAAATTAAAAACCGATGCTCCAAAGCTAGCCGGGATAAAAATATTACTGGTAGAGGATAATCCTACTAACCAGTTTATTGCTAAAAACTTATTGGAGAGTCAGGGAGCTAGTATCACAGTTGCGTCAGAGGGTGAAGAGGCATGGCGAATTATCACTACTCACAATAGTTCTTTTGATATTGTGTTAATGGATATACAAATGCCTGGTTGGGATGGCTATACAGCGACCAGAGAAATAAGAAAAGATAAGCGTTTTGATAAACTACCCATACTGGCTATGACGGCTAATGTGTTGGCCTCAGATAAGAAAAAGTGTGTTGAGGCCGGGATGAATGGTCACATAGGTAAGCCTTTTGAATTGATACAGCTAGTTCAGGAGATACTTAATCTGGTGGCAAAAAGAGCGTCGCTGTTTGCTGCGAAAAAACATCAGTACAGCCCAAGAAAATTAAGCACCTTTACTGAGGTGGCTAAAATTAAGTCTTGCCCAGTTATAGAGAGTGGCGTGTTGGGTTTAATTCAGAGCAAGACAGGTGTAGATATTCAGGATGCTTTAAATCGATTTGGTGACTCAGAAGAGCTTTACGTCCAGTCCCTAAAGGTATTCATCTCGGATCTTTCAAGGTATGAAGAACAGATAAAGCGTTTAAATAATAATTTGCTGATAGAAATATTAGCACCAATATGTCATACCTTAAAAGGAACGGCTGGTCTCTTGGGGCTGAACGAGCTTTCAAGTTTGGCGCTTGAGTGCGAGCAGCAATCTTCGATATTAGCTGGAAAAACGATTGACGTTGAGCCTGTCGCTTCTCTGCTTGAGCATATGGTTTCATTGAGATTAATGCTGGAATCTATACTTGTTAATGATAGTGGATCCCAGTCGAATGAGCAGGTCGAGGGGCCAGAAGAAATTGATTGGGTAAAGTTACAGCCCTTAAAACAACAGCTAGAGATGTCTAACATGCAGGCAGTTGAAGTGTTTAAAGGCTTAGATTCATCAATCAGAGCAAAATCTGGTGACTTGGCTGATATGTTAGAGTTCTATATCAACAAGCTACAATTCAAAGAAGCATTAGCTGTGTTAGAGAAATTAGAAAAGCAGCTTTCGGAGACTCATGATGGGTAAGCTTTCTAATGACGGTAAGATAGATCTGAGTTCAGCCAAGGTCTTGGTCGTCGATGATCAGGTGATAAATATTCAAGCCGTGAATGCCTTGCTTTCATCAAGTTATTCGGTGTTGGTCGCGACCAACGGTGAAGATGCCTTGATGGTTGCTCAAACACAGTTGCCTGACTTGATTCTGATGGATGTGGTGATGCCGGGAATGAGTGGTAAAGACGCTTGCAGGTTATTAAAAGAGCACAAACTGACTTCCGATATTCCGGTCATTTTTATTACCACAGCGTCAGGTGAAGAAGATGAGAATGAATGCTGGAACAGCGGGGGGGTCGACTTTATTGCAAAGCCGTTCAACCCTAATACCTTAAAGAATCGCGTCAGAGCGCACTTGGAATTGAAATATCAAAAAGATATTTTGCTG
>JBFJZQ010000414.1:0-2766 GCA_041622015.1 Oleiphilaceae bacterium | reverse complement strand
GCGTCTAAATTTAATTCATCACAAAAATCCATAAACTCGTCGCGTAATGTTGCAATATGAGCGTTTGCGGGTATTCGAATATTCATATTCAAATTGAACATTTGAGTGCCTGTATGAGGGGCGCTGTATGTGCCCGTTTGTAGATCATCTATATTGATATTCTGGCTTGAGAAAAATTGAGCTAGTTCGTGAACGATGCCAGGATTATCTAAAGCAACCACACTAACAGAGTAAGCCATTGAAGGTGCGCTGCTGCGTTGCTTGGTATGTTTAATGGTAGTAGTAAGATTTAACTCTTCAGACAGGCTAGGTAAAGCTTTCTCTAACTTTGCAATGGAGTCCCAAGAACCAGAAACCATCATGATTACCGCAAATTCGCCACCTAGCACGGTCATTCTGCTATCAATTATGTTGCAGCTATTAGTGGAGCAGGCACGTGCCAGTTTATTAACGATGCCAGGTTGATCTGTTCCAATTGTAGAAATGACTAAGTAATTGGATTTTATATCTGATGTTGTCATTTAAATGAGCCTTATAAGTACTGAAATATTTTTGTTGGAATCTTTCTATATAGTAAGCCATGTTTACTTGTTTAAAAACCTTCTCGGCATTAACATACGCGATTGTTTTAATTATGTATTTACTACCTATGCGACTATTAGCTCATTTTTAACTCAATAGTTTGCATATTTTGGAGAGTTCTATGATCTCAGGCAGCATTGTTGCGCTTGTCACACCTATGTTTGAAGACGGGAGTCTTGACTGGGGAAGTTTAGATAACATACTAGATTTTCATTTGGAAAATGGAACAAATGCGATCGTCGCCGTTGGTACCACGGGTGAGTCCGCAACTTTAGATCCTAGTGAGCATTGTAAGGTTATAGAGCACGTCGTCAAAAAAATAGCAGGTAGAATTCCTGTGATTGCTGGTACCGGTGCTAATTCGACAACTGAAGCTATTGAATTAACCCAAGCTGCAAAAAATATTGGTGCTGATGCCTGTCTATTGGTTTCACCTTACTATAACAAGCCCACCCAACAAGGCCTTTATCTTCACCACCGTAAAATTGCTGAAAGCGTTGATATTGACCAGATACTTTACAATGTTCCTGGCCGTACAGCTGTCGATATGGCAAACGATACAGTTTTACGATTAGCCGATGTGCCAAATATTACGGGAATCAAAGATGCAACCGGCGATATTTCCCGAGGCACCGCGTTAATTCAAAGTTTAGCGGGTAAAATTCCGGTCTATTCTGGGGATGATGCAACAGCTTATCAATTAATATTAGCGGGTGCTAAAGGAAATATATCTGTTACAGCAAATATATTGCCTAAATTAATGAGTGAATTATGCGCGCTTGCTGCATCTGGAAATGCAGAGAAAGCTAAGGCTGTAAATGATTTGTTAGCTCGGCTTAATGAACAGCTATTTGTTGAATCAAATCCAATACCTGTTAAATATGCACTTAACAGAATGGGCTTAATGTCTTCAGGAATTCGACTGCCATTAACGCCTTTAAGCGAATCTTTTCATTCAATACTTGATGAAGCCTTAAAAGAGAGAAATTTAATTTAATGAGAATTTTTTTGCTCGTTATCATATCCCTGTTAAGTTCTTGCGGATTAATCCAAGACCGCTCTTCGGAATACACCTTAGCAACACCAAGCACTGAGATTGTTATCCCTGAAGGTTTGAGCGACAGGAATATTCAATCTCAGTATCCAATTCCTCAGGTGAATAACAAGAGACCACTTTCTTCAAACTATGAGTTACCTAAACCACCTAATGCGACCGCTGCACTTGATGATGCGCCCTATACGATTGATCAGGTAAATGATCAGCTATGGTTGCGGCTTTATTTAGCGCCAGGAAAAGTCTGGCCCTTAGTTGATGCTTTCTGGCAGGAATATCAAATAGACACCATAGAAGAAAATATTTCGAAGGGCTTCGTTGTCACCGACATTATTAATGATGTGTCCAAATTAAAGGTGGCTTTAGCTGATAAAAGTGCAGGTAAGTATAATTTTGACGGTGTTTATTTTCAGGCCTCCCTGGCTCAGGGCATAAGACGAAATACCTCGGAAATCAAAGTCCGTGTAATTGATAGTGCTGGTGAAGAACCAGTCAAAATTTGGCAAAAGAAATCGATCGATATTGAAAGAGATAGAGCCATACTGGATCTGATGGGTAGCTTTATAACATCTGATGCACTGCAAAATCGATATTCCATGTTAGCCAATAGCATAGGCGGTGAGTCACGCATTCAATTGCTTCAAAACAGCGAAGGCCAAAATTATTTATTAATGTCTTTATCCTTTCAGCGCGCCTGGAATGAATTAGAGAAAGCAATTGTCGCATCTAAAGTTGTTCTTGCCGATAAAGATATTAGTTCTAGAACCTTCTATATAAGTTATATCAATGAATCAGAAATTAGCCATTGGTATGCTTCTAATGAAGATATTTCAGAGAAAAAAATAGAACGCAATTTCGCTTTAACTTTCAAAGAATCTGAAAACAGTAAATTTATTGTTGAGATTGAACAGTTAAATGAAAGCCTGGAGCCTTCGCTTAAAAATGATTTATTAGATTTAATCTATGAACACATAAATTAATCGCTTTAAAGAATTCCCCTGAAATTTAACTTTAACATTATTAATCAAGACATTTTTTGGAGTCTCAAGCTCATGCAAAAGCAGAAAGAATTATATGCAGGAAAGGCTAAATCGGTTTTCACAACTGAAGACCCAAACAAGTTTATCTTG
>JBFJZQ010000413.1:0-2777 GCA_041622015.1 Oleiphilaceae bacterium | reverse complement strand
TTTTTCCTGATATTCACTATTGACGGTAAACAGCTCTTCATTAACTGACTGCAACTCCTCGTTACTAGATTGAAGCTCTTCATTGGCCGCCATTAATTCTTCGTTTGAACATTGCAGTTCCTCTGCGATTAATTCTATATCCTGTTGCTGCTCATTGAGTAAACTATTTGCCTGTAACAAGGCCGCATCCAACTTAATAATCTGCTGCCCCATCAGGCTCTTGCGTTGGAATCTCCGCTCTTCAGAAGCTTGTTTTTCTGACAATGAAGCTATTTTTTCAATGCAAACAATGTAGAAACCTGTCCCTTTTGAACTGATATGTTCTACAAAAAATAAATAAAGATTTAAACTAAGCTGATGTTCCAAAAAATGAATATTTTTAATCTGCACTGTTCGCTTAGTCTCCTCATACTGTTTGATAGCAGTCGTAACAAATGGCGTGATTTGATTATGTAATACATTAGAGAAATGTAATGAACTCATTCCCGGTGTGACCTTTCGGGTAAATAAGTCGCTATTATTGAAACTATAAACCAGTTGACATTGCTGATTCAAAACAAAGGTAGGTGGGGCAAAGCTTTGAATAAGTAGATCTTTAACTTTTGCCATAACTAACTGCAAATGGCTGTGGTGACTTTTAAGCAGAGAGGATGAAGTAATATTCTTCTCTCGAGACAAAACCTTGGTATTCAGACCGGCATCAACCAAGGAGATACGTACTTCAGAATTTTTTTTGTATACACTGTGTTTTGCATCAAGCGTGATATAGTAATCGCCTAATGCTACAGTAGTTTCTGCTGAACCGAGCATTAAATAGCCACTAGAAATTAGGGAAAAATGAAAATAAGAAAGAATTTTTTTCTGCGCCGTAGGCTGGAAATAAATCATAAGATTACGACAGGTAATCAGATCCATTTTAGAAAAGGGTGGATCAAAAGCGACATTATGCGTGGCAAATAGCACAAGCTCTCGAAGGTTTTTATTTAGAATAAGCTCATCATCACTCTCAGTAAAATAACGTGAAAGGAACGCATCAGGGATATCGATCTTAGACGATAAGGAAAAGACTCCGTCACTGCCAATACGTGAATTAGTTCTATCTATATCCGTTGCGAATATACAAATTTTACGCGATATATTTAGCTCTCTTTGCGCCTCTGTAAAAAGCATGGCCAGGGTATAGGCTTCCTCACCTGAAGCACAGCCAGGGACCCATATCCTAATAGTCTCATCTGCTGACTTTTCCAGCAATAAAGGCTTGATCACATTCTCGTAAAGATAGTCCCAAGAAGCAGGATCCCTAAAAAACTGGGTCACGCTTATAAACATATCTTTAATCAGTAAGTCGAGCTCTTTGTTTTCTCTGGTTATATAATCTAAGTATTCGCCACTAGAAACTATTTCTAACACACCCATACGGTGTTTAATACGTCTCTCAGCAGTACTGACCTTGTATTCACTAAAATCGATATTTGATGATTTCTTAACATAAGCAAAAATCTTTCCCATATCCTCATAAAAATCACTGTGTTTTATGGCGTTTGAAAAGTAAGTCTGTTTTGAAAAAAACTCCTCTAAGAAGGGGCCGATCTTTTCCGCTTCAAGTATCTCATGACAACAACCTGTTTCTATTGCGCTGACTGGCATACCATTAAACTCAGCATCGCTGGGGTCCTGTGCAATACAGAGTGCACCGACGATATTGAGTTGTTCCATCCCATTACTGCCATCAGAGCCAGCACCTGATAAAACTATTCCTACAGCTCTATTTTGAAACTCCTCTGCTAGAGATTTAAAAAAATAATCTACTGTATGTTGACTGAGGACCTTCGACATATCTGAAAGGATGATGTTGTTATTGGCAACACTTAAGTATTGTCGGTGCCCCAATAGATAAACGGTATTTTTTTCTATCACTTCCAGGTCTTGGGCCATTTTAATGGGCATATTGCTGTATTTTTGCAGAATCTCATCCATTAGACTTTCAAAGTCTGTTGATAAGTGCTGGACAATGATATAGGCAGCGCCTGTATCGTTGGGTAAGGAGGGCATAAGTTTTTTAAGCGCAGCTAAACTTCCTGCAGAGCAACCGATGCCCACGACACAATCCGCCGCGTCACGGGTTATTTGTGAGGCGATTAATTTTGCGTTATTTTGACTATTATTCGTTGTGTCCATTTCTTTGTTTTATCCATTCAATGAGTTCATTCGCGGGCATAGGTTTTGCGTTTAAGTAGCCCTGTGCATAATCACAGCCTACCGCCTTTAAAGTCTCCAGCTGTTTTTTTGTTTCCACACCTTCAGCAATCAAAGTTTTATCTAAGGCGTGGGCAAGATTAACCACACCTGAGACCAGTTTTTTTTGTATCGGCTTTATGGCAATTTTATCAATGAAGCTTTTATCTAATTTTATATGATTGACGGGTATACTTGCCAAATAACTTAGTGACGAATACCCGGTCCCAAAGTCATCCAAAGAGATATGAAAGCCCAGTTTTAATAGCTGGGAAAATAAGCTCTGAACATGCTCATTATCCAGAAGAATCATATATTCCGTTATTTCCAATGTGATTCGAGATGCATCGATATTATGCTCACGGAAAATTTCAAGAAAATTTAGTAAGTGCGTTGTATCTGCAATTTGATTTGCACTTAAATTGATTGAGAAGTGCAAAGAACTTTCCAGCGCATTATCGAGAAATAAAATGTCATGACACACTTGTTTAATCATGCATTTCTGCACAGATATAATTTTTCCATGGGCTTCAGCTAGAGCA
>JBFJZQ010000412.1:0-2783 GCA_041622015.1 Oleiphilaceae bacterium | reverse complement strand
GAAAGCTTTTAATGATGACGTCCGCGATTGTTAATGTTTTTATTTGGACTTATGTATTTATTCATATTGGATACAAGGCTAATTTATTCCATTTGCTTTCTATCTTTGTAAGTTATGGCTCTTTAATTTATATGATTAAGTCAAAACGCTTGAAAGACTACTTCCTCACATACGTGCCAAACTGAACAATACACAATACATAGATAACTAAAAAATGCGTAATTTAAAGAAATTAAAAATACAAACTAATGGATGTGAAGAAGAAATTCGATTTAGGAATTTTGAGCTAATCAATAAACGAACAGCTTATGAACTAGAACAAACGTTTGGCTTAGATGCCAACAATAAACTCGTTAACGATGGAAGTTTTCAAGAATTCCCTACTGACACCATCGAAAATGACCTTTTAGAGTTTTTGAAAACAGGCGACCCCACCTATTTAATTTCGAAAGGTTTATGGGTTACTGAAAATCCTGGCAAAGATGAAATTTCTCGTAACATAGCTTTTTTCGATCCAAACACATATACAAGCTATACAGTCGGTGGAATAGGTCTGATTCGTCTAGAAAAAGAGATCCTTTATCTGGAAGATCCTATTTTTCAAACCTCTTTTCACAAGTATCAACTAAAAAAGGGTAACAACGAAGGCGGAACAACCTACTTCACTAATAATGGTAAAGTGAATAAAAATAACTCTACCCCAGTTGGCGTTGCATACTACGAACAAGGCCCATATAACCTTATAGACAAAATAGCTCAAACTGAGCTACTGAAATCAAAAGGTTTCAATACGCCTCAGTATATTGCAGCTGGAAAAATAAAAAATCTTTTAAAAAGTGAATTTGGGTTTAGCATTTATAAGACAAAATTAACCCATGACTATTTACTTAATTTAGGTTTCTATCTCGATAAAAAGGTTAACTTTAAAACCAATTTTTTTAACTATATCGAAGCCAAATACAAGCAACTTGCCAAGCTACATTTCCACTTACAGCTTACTCACGGGCAACCTACTGTGACTAACGCCGAGGGCGAAATATCTTTAGAAAATGATGGTTTTAAAATTGGTTGCATTATTAAAGACTTAGCTACTCTGACAAGCATTCCAGACAAAACTCAAAAAATCATTACTGAAGGCCCTACCCCATACAACATAAAAGCAAGTGTTAAAAAATCCCCTAAAGTGGCTGCAATCGTAAATGATTTACAAATTGCCCTAACGCAAGAATTTAATATCTTATTAATAGCCATGTCAGCCTTACCGAATGATGATATTAAATATAGATTCATACACTACCAATATCCTATCGCAATGAGAGCTATTGCCAAGGCTTACGGTTTATTAACAGAACAAGCTATAGAACAATTAATCAATTTCAGTTTAAATCACTTTAGAAATAGCTTGAAACTTGGCCACAACATTGCGCGTTGTCACGAAATTCTCGGAGGTTTATCTGCACATGCCATGCTGGGTTTATCACCAGACTTTCAGGATCAAATAGAGTTTATTAGTTAAGGAAAGAATTTAAACGTCTTCACTATTTTCTCAGCGAATAGTCAGCAAGCCCTAGCTAAGACCTATTACTATTATAATGTAATGAATATGGCCTTAAATAAAATGCTTAGCATTCAAAAAACACTTTATTTTGTATATCTCTAACTTGGTTTAACAAATGGATGACAACAATCTTTAAGCTCAAGCTGCTTTCAATATTATTATTTTTCTCAATCAGATGTTTCGGCACTAACTCTGCCGTTATTCTTCAATATCACCACGTTAGCGAAAACACACCAGCAACAACAAGTATTTCTCCAGCTACGCTCGTGGATCATATCGAATGGTTAAACACGAATGAATTTCTGATACTACCTCTGGAAGAGATCATTACAACACTTCAAGGCAATAAGAGTTTTGCTCAGCCAAAAGTCGCCGCGATCACCTTTGATGATGCAAACCGCTCGGTATGTGAAACGGCATGGCCTATCCTTCAGCAATATAATCTGCCATTTACCCTATTCATTAGTACAGAAGCAGTAAACAAACGCTTTCAGTCTCAATGTACCTGGGAGCAATTGAAACAGATGACATCAAGTGGCTTAATGACGCCTGCTAACCATTCTCATAGACATCTCAATATGATTTCTGGGGAATTAACCAAAGACATCGATGCATGGCAAAGGGCGATGCGAGAAGAAATCAAAATAGCACAAGAGTTAATTCAACAAAACCTTGGCAAAACCAGTACCTTGTTTGCTTATCCATACGGGGAATACAATTCATCATTAACTACTATCGTAAAGGAAGCCGACTTAATAGGTTTCGGCCAACATTCAGGGGCAATCAGTAGCAAGAGTGATTTTAGTGCCTTACCAAGGTTTCCTGCTTCCGGTACATTTTCTAACCTCGAAACACTGTCTACAAAACTTCTCAGTTTGGATTTTCCTGTTACAAAATCAGCTAGCGTTGAAAATCCAATAGCATTAAATAGTCTCAATAATCCACCACGTTTAACGCTGACTTTCTCTGACACATCATTACTAAACACAACCAGATGTTATAACAATTCAGGTGAGTCTCTTGGGACAATAAAACAAGGTAGTGAACTTGTAATTAGTTCTTTGAACAAACTAAATGTAGGGCGGCACCGTTATACTTGTACAAGTAAAAGTCCATTTCCGAATAGGTTTTATTGGTTATCACATCAGTGGCTGATAGAAGATGCGGAAGATAATTCTTTTAGCTCTTTCTTCGAAAAAATGTTTTAATAAAATTAATTGGCATG
>JBFJZQ010000411.1:0-2783 GCA_041622015.1 Oleiphilaceae bacterium | reverse complement strand
GGCGTGATTTTATTATTGTGATTGGTGCGCTTTTATACCATTACTTCGTCAGCCATTATGAAATTAAACCCTCTATTTTTGGTAAGGCATGTACCTTATTTCAAATAGTCTATGTTTTAGCCGTCATTATAAATTTAGCAGGCTGGCCGATGCCAGACTGGGCAATAGAATATGGTTTATATTTAGTTGCATTCATCACAAGTATTAGTGGTCTTCATTACCTTATTTCTTGGGGTATCAAGGCTTATCGATATAAACAAGCTGTTGAGTAAGGATTGCTCATAAAATGAAAAAAGTCAGTCCAACAGTGCAGCTATACCTACCCGTTCAAACGCGCCTTGAAAAAAGCTTTGAGAACTATTTAGGCTCTTCAAATTTAATTCTGATTGAGTGTCTTAAAAAGCATATTGAATTGAAAGATGAGTCATTGATCATGCTTGTTGGACCAGAATATGTGGGTAAAACGCATTTGTTGTCATCAGCGGTTCAGTACTTCGAATCATGTTTTGGTGAAAATACTGAATGTGCTTACTTCTCTCTTTCAGAGTTAGTGGGTAAGCAGTTATCTGAGACCTATTATTCAGATTTATTGGAATATTTTGAATACTTTGCCTTCCTAGCGCTTGACGATGTTGATCTTTGGCTTGGCAGCCTAGACGGTGAAGAGTTGAAAGAAGCAGAGATGCTTTTATTTAATATATTTAATCATTACAAAATGAATGGAAAGCAGATGCTGATTGCTTCAAAATGCCCAGCGTCAAGATTGAATATTAGTCTTAAAGATCTAGAGTCTAGATTGCAGTCTGGTTTATTACTGACAGTGTCTCAGTTAGATGATGCTGGTAAGGATGATTTAATAAAATCATTAGCAAAGTTAAAAGGCTTTTTAATGGATGACGATGTTTCGGCATTTATACTGAAGCGAAGTGGTCGTGACGTGCCGTCATTATTAGGTATATTAGATACCTTAGATAAAGCGACATTGGTTGAAAAGCGCAAACTTACAGTTCCATTTGTAAAGAAAATATTAAATTGGTGAGTTAGTTAATTAGGAGAGGGTAGATGATTCGAGTTATTTTTAATCAGAAAGGGGGCGTCGGAAAATCCAGTATCACCTGCAATCTTGCTGCTGTGAGTGCTGCAAGTGGCCGAAGAACCTTAGTGGTTGATCTCGATCCTCAAGGAAACTCAACGCATTATCTAAAGGGCAAGCCTGCTTCAGAGTGTAAAGACTCCGTTGCTGATTTTTTTGAACAAACCTTATCATTTAACCTGTTCAATAAAGACCCAGCCGATTTTACGCACCAGACGCCATTTCAAAATTTATTTGTCATGCCATCAAACCCTGAATTAGATTTTCTTGAACGAAAATTAGAGTCCAAGCATAAAATCTATAAGCTGAAAAATGCACTCAGAGATCTAGAAAGCCAATTTGATGAAATTATTATCGATACAGCACCGGCATTAAATTTCTACACACGTTCAGCATTAATCTCGTGTGATAAGGTATTAATCCCATTCGATTGCGACGACTTTTCCAGACAAGCGCTTTATACTATTTTGGGAGAGTTAAAAGACATCCAAGAAGATCACAACAACCGTCTAGAGATCGAAGGTGTTGTCGTGAACCAGTTTCAACCGAGGGCAAGCTTACCCAATCAATTGGTTGAAGAGTTGATTAGTGAAGGTTTACCTATTGTACCCATTAAGCTGAGCTCTTCGATAAAAATGAAGGAATCTCATCAGGCGAGCAAGCCACTTATTTACTTCGCCCCCAAGCATGCTTTGACTCAGCAGTTTGAAGAGCTGCATAGGCACTTAATGCTTTAGCTTGTAGATATTTTTTGATGAAAAAATATGCGGTTCAGCATCGGATTCATCGTGGAATGGGAGGAATATTTGGTTTCCTTCGCTTAAATTATGCCCTTCTTCAATCCTAGAGAACAACTCAGGTAGTGACTTGAAAGGAAGAGGAGGGGTATACAGATAACCCTGGGCATATCGACAGCCATTAATTTTCAAAAATGCCTCCTGCTCGCTGGTTTCCACTCCCGCCGCAAAGGTTTTTAAATCCATTTGAGAGGCAATAGCTAAAAGTGTTTCGGTAATAGCCATATCACTTTCATCACCAGGTATGCCTTTAACAAAAGTACGATCTATTTTAATCATATTGATTGGAATGCTTTTAAGGTGTCTAAGTGATGATAAGCCAGTACCAAATCCATCAATCGTTAATGAAATACCTAAGGCATTAAGGTTATTAAGTGTTGAATGCGATAGCTCCATATTCTGGGTAATCGCGCTTTCAGACATTTCAAGGATAAGGTTTCTAGGGTTAAAGTGCGTTTCAGAACAAATATTCTCTATCATTTCAGCTAAGCGTGGGTGAATAAATTGTTTGTTTGAAAGGTTCAGGGCAATTTGAATCGGGGACTTAGACCATTGGTGGATAGCCCTACCTTGAAGGCATGCATTTTTGATCACCCAATTACCAATATCTGTCAGTTGGCCGGTTTGTTCCGCAATTTCAATAAAATAGTCAGGTTTTATCAAACCTTTTTTAGGATGCTGCCATCTAAGTAATGCTTCTAAGGCGAGTACTTCGCCTGTTTCAATATCAATAATGGGCTGATAATAAAGTCTGAATTGATTTAACTGTATTGCCGAGCGTAATTCTTTCTCAATGCGTAACTGCGTTTGCATTTCATCATTCATTTCAGAGCTATAAAATTGGATATTATTTCGGCCTGCATTTTTAGCTCGGTACATCGCCATATCGGCAT
>JBFJZQ010000410.1:0-2809 GCA_041622015.1 Oleiphilaceae bacterium | reverse complement strand
ATGGCGATGTCTTTGGTCGCTTCAGGCGAACATTGATTTAAAATCACACCAAATTCATTGCCACCTATACGGCCACAAAACGCCGACTCTACACATGCAGCTTTAATCAACTGCGCAACATGCTTTAAAAGCGCATCACCCGCATGATGACCGTAAGAAGTATTCATCAAACTAAATTTATCTAAGTCTATATATAATAATGCTGATCTTGTTTTTTTAGTTACCGCACCTGAAATAGACTGCTGTAAAGCGCGTTCGAATGCTTGGCGATTTAACAAGCCCGTCAAAACATCACAACTAGACTGCGTAGCAAGTCCTTCATAAACTGACTGCACCATCTGATGCAAGCCTTGATCAACCAGAGGCACATCCTCATGCTCGATAAAGCTCGCGCGATTAGATTTAAAATATTCAACCAATTTATCTAACGTCACATCTTTATCTTTCATGCCCTGACTATCCACAAAAACAAAGCGGAAAGAAGTTCGCCCTGCCCATGCCAAACGCATGCATCTTAAGGGGCCCAGCTCTTCTTTAATTTCCACCCAATCACCGACCTTCATCGACAAAATTCGCTTATGCCAATAACCAGCCTGAGAATCCAATTTTTGATCAGGGCTCAAGTCTTGTATTTCTTTTTCAGATTTATCAAATGGCCATTCGTATTTCTCGACTTTCACTGTTAAAGATTGCGCATCGTTAAATAAGCAATCTTCTAAGTGCTTTAGAATACTTTCATAACCGATTAACCCCGAAACACTCAACTCTTTCTTTATCAGGTCTAAAAGTGAAGGCGCCTCTAGCTCCATTTCAAGCTCAATAGCCCATTTATCGGAAGCTGCAGCATCATCCCCTAGCCAATTCAATAACAGATCAACAACCTTCAATACTTCTTCATATTGTTGCGAGTCATGCCCATCTCTCACCGAAACAAGCGCCAAGTGCTCTCGCCATCCGGCTTTATCCAATAACTCCAAAAGCACAACGGGAACGGAGTTTCCGGAAAGTAAATCTGAAATATCTTTGATCACCTTATAACGGGCATCAGCAACTTTTTGCTTCCCCTCATAAGCACGCGCAATCCGCTCTGAATTACGTTTTTGTGCCTGAGCTTGCCTTTCAAGCAATTGATCAAGCTCTGCCAGAATTTTTTCAACGGCCTGTTCATCATCATCATATTCCACGATGACTCGATCAATAAAACGATCTAAGACCTTTTCTAGACGCTTATGATCCACCCTGTCAGTGGATGCAAGCTTGGCAAGTTTGTTCAACATTTGTCGGGCAGGATGAGTGACATCAGAAAAGAATGTTTTGTCTCTAAGCACTACCTTAAGGATGGTGACTTTAAGTTTTTCAAGCCATTTTTTAAGTAAGCCACTGACACCCACTTTATCAATAACAACTTCAAAAAAACGGTCTGTCACATCAATCAGTTCTAATTCTTGATTACCGATATCATACCGGACACCTGGACAGTCATTTAATCCAGATTCTAACCAGGCACGTAATTTCTTCTCGCCTAAGTCATCAGTTTGAATATGTGCTTGTTGAAGCTGGCTAATGGCAGAAATCAAATAGGCAGAATCATCAGACATATGCGTGTTGTGAGCACCACCCAGTGATCCGCCACTTGAAACACGCGTATTCAATTTGGATAAGGTACTAACTGCGTTTGCTGATTTTTCAGTATATTTAATTTGATTAGAGCTTGAGTAAATTAACTCATCTTGCTCCAGGATATTAATACTAGAGTGCTTTTTAATATTTTCGGAAACAGGTGATGCCTGTCTATCAACCGATGTATTGTGATGAGTTTTATCATCAGCGTGATACTCAGAAGATACCTCATCAGACACATCGGCGACTTGGTTATGCTGATTAAAAGATGAACTATTGAAGGTTTGTTTAGTATTATTTTGAGCTGGGGCCATTAACGGCTTATAGGCCAGGCCTGATTTTTGTACAGAACTTATGATAGATTTATAAAACTCTCGAAGAGAGCTTACCAACTGTCTTGAATATAATTTGTAGATCAGCGCTTGAGGTGTTGTCGGTATTTCAAGTTGATCTATGGAAGCTTTAAGACTCCGAAATAAGGTGTTGGGGCCTAAAGGAAAATCCTTGATGTCATAAACGGTACGTTTCAAAAAGCCTAAAATTAATCTGACTTCATTGATTTCGTAACCCAGCTCAGCTTCTAAATATTTTACGGCCACATTGGCTGTTAGCCAGTCCTCAAATTCATCCTTCGACACTAGACTGAGGCTAGACAAACTAGCACTCTTCAAACTACCGCTTTTAGCAGGATTATCTTTTGTCTCTTCATTGGACGCGGCGTCTGTGAATAATGCCTCTTTGACAGAGAAGGAAACTCTTGCGGCGAACCACTCATCATTCGATTCTAATAAATTTATCGCTATTGAATAGTCTGCCCGCAGCCAGTCACTGGCTTTTTCTAGGGACTTATATAATTCGACTGCCGTAGCGCGGGTACTTTGAGAAATAGCATCACTAATTGCGCTCAGCGAGAAAGTTTGAATGCTATCTAGCAAGTTGTCCGAAGCGGATTCAGATCTATTTTGTGGCGACATTCTCGTTTCAATTAATTGACAAAGATACTATAAGGCTAATCTAAAACCCTGAATTAACAAGTATCAGATTAATTTTCTTAAAAGAAATGTGATTTAAAGCGTAAGGAGTATAATACTTGTAATGCAACTCCCTAAGCATTTGCTAAACTATCTTTTTTTGACGAATCCTCAAGGTACAAAATGACTCAACTTTTCGTAAAAAATCTAAGCGTTAT
>JBFJZQ010000409.1:0-2811 GCA_041622015.1 Oleiphilaceae bacterium | reverse complement strand
TTGCTTAAGTAAGTACCATTCAGTTCTGATACTTTTTATACTCAGCAATATATTCTGCATATAAAATAATAACATCACTTAAAAAAACAAAGAGGTATGCGTTGTCTAGTCAGGAAATAATTCACGCTTTAAGTCGATTACCCTTGTTAACTAAAGTGTGCTTTTTCAGCTTTGGCTTTACGTTTCTTTTAGCTATCTCAGTCGTTGCTTATGAAACATATTCAAAAATTGAAGAGCACCGTGGCAATCTTGAGCAATGTATTAAACTGAGTTTTGAGCCCGAAATTGAGTTTATTAGTGAAAAAGTATGGAAGCGTGATTGGGCAGCTTTAAATAAGCTATTTAATAATCATAAGATTTCTTGCGAATTTGAGACAAGCGAGTTTAATAGTGAGAAATCTAATTCACCTTCTTTATTTTTCACTTTAACGACTAACGATAAAGTTTCTAACTACGGCGCATTTCCTGTCTCTCATTATATTTTATCCATGAGTTTTCCGCTGAGTTATTGGAAAACGGGTGAAATACAAAATGCAGCAGCCTATTGGCTAGGAGAATTAAATGTTTCTATAGACTACCAGAGAGCATATCAGCGCATTGTAAATGAAGGTCTTTCTCAAATATTCAGGCATTTTTTAGTGAGTTGTGCTGGTGCTTTGCTTGGGTTTTTATTGGGTTATAAAATGGTTATTAAGCGCATCAGACAGTTTATAACGAAATTAAAGTCTGAAACGAGCTATGAGCAACTAAAAGAATATATAGACCACGATAGAACCGAGTTATCTTCTCTTTGGTTATCTGTCTTGAGTTTTAAAGAAGGACTAGACAGTAAAAAACTCAAAACAGATATCGAATACAAACAATCTTTACAAGCACTCGCCAGAGTTCAACGTGAGAGTGAGTTAAAAAGTCAATTTCTAGCAAAGATGAGTCACGAATTGCGGACACCCATGAACGGCTTGCTGGGCTTTTCTACTTTGTTGCTAGAGTCAAAGTTAGAGAATGAGCAGAGAGAATACGCACAAACCATACAAGCTTCTCTAGAGTCGCTCTTGTATGTTGTCAATGATGTTCTGGATTTATCAAGAATTGAATCTGGCGATCTAAATATTACGCCTATACCCTTCAGCTTAAGAAGTGTCATTTCAGGTGTTACCGCTCTTCTTAAAAATAGAGCTGAAGCGAAAGGCTTAGAGTTTGAAACTAGAATCAGTACAGATGTCCCAGATAATTTGAGGGGCGACCCGGTAAGAATCAGGCAAGTGATTATGAATTTAGCGGCCAACGCAATACGTCATACCGATAAAGGCTTCGTATTGATAAATGTCATGCTTATTAAGGACTCGGCTTCAGCTGAAGATGAAAAAACCAATATTAGAATCGCATTAGAAGATAGTGGCTTATCTGTGCAAAAAAGAATGACTAAAGATCAACAAGAGCCCGATGTCGGTTTTTCATCGGAATTTCGCGGTAAAAGAAGTCTCGGCCTGGATATTTGCTTTCAGCTGGTCGAATTAATGGGGAGCCAATTATACAGCGAATCAAGAGAGGGCGGCGGTTCAAGCTACTGGTTTGATTTATCTTTGCCAATAATTTCACAAGACGTGTCAAATCAATTAATCGATTTAAGCGCGTTAACAAAATTACGCGTTCTTGTCATTGACTCGTATGAATTGAGTAGAAGTATAACCCTTGAGTTACTAGAGGAGTGGAAGGTAAGCTTTGAAGCGGTTGCCAATGCAGGTGAGGCTTTAAAACTTATCCAAAACTACCCCAGAGACGATTTAGCCTTCAATATGATTCTATGTGATGACTTATTGCAAGACTTATCTGGGATAGAAACCTGCCAGCGTTTAAGAAAGGTTATCCCGTTTAGTCTTCCAATTGTAATCTTGTGTTCCAACCCACAACTTGGTGATGCAGAAGGATTCTTTTTATCCGGTGCTAATGGTTTTTTAAGTAAACAATTTAGGGATCCTTTTTTAAAGACTGTCATGTGTCAGTCTTATACTGAACGCTTGAAACGTGGCCAGGATAAACGACTTATTACTCGTTATACCGTAAATGATGCAGAAATTAATGCAAAGGATTTACCTGTTTCTAATGCTTTGGCCACTGTGTTAATTGTTGAATCCAACATAATAAATCAACAATTAATTATGAGTATGCTCGAGAGGAATAGTTGTCGAGTAGATTTAGCTTCGAATGGCTTTGAGGCGATTGAATTATTTAAAAGTAATCAATATGCGCTGATTTTTATGGATTGTGTTATGCCAGATATGGATGGTTTTGAAACAACACTGATTCTAAGAGAGATCGAAAAATCACATTCTGAAAGAGCTCGAACGCCTATAATTGCCATGACTACCAATGATATTGATGGTGAAGCGGATAGATGTTTTCAGGTCGGTATGGATGAATTAATGACTAAACCATTAAAAATCGCGAAATTGGAAATGGTTTTAGGACGTTATATCCATTAAACTTTCGACTATTAAATTTTAGGTACCAAGCTATGAGAGCATACATTCGTCACCCCGCTGACGTACCCATTGAATTTTCACCTGTTTCTGATGTAAAAGCTGTAAAGTCGGTTGCTCAGGATATCAGCCTTGGAGGATTAAGCTTCAGCTCTAAGGTGAAGTTGCCCGTCGGCGCGATTGTGAAGGTAAAAATACCCATTGTAGAGCCGGCATTCGAAGCAGAAGCTAAAGTGATTTGGTGTTTGTCGCGTCCGGATAGATATGAAGCAGGTATAGAATTTACATCAGAACAGGATGCTTTCACTGCTCGCATGGTAGAGCAGGTCTG
>JBFJZQ010000408.1:0-2850 GCA_041622015.1 Oleiphilaceae bacterium | reverse complement strand
CAGCACCTCAATGGCGGGCTATCAAGCACATGCGCCTGGCCCTTTGTTAACCTATGGTAAAACCACCCATCCATCGACTATTTTATCGATAGGCGGAAACCCAGCAAATGGACATGCCTTATTGAGTGAAGGTGAAAACTATAGAATGGGTTATTTCAGTTCTCTTGGTTTTGATATTGAAGTTGGTAAAGTTGATAACTTTTTAGACGATGTTGATGAATTGATTGATGAATTGGATAAAGATAATCTCACCATTAATGAAGCTAATGCCATTAAGGCCAAATTTGATGCTTTACTGCCTGTAATGGGAGAGGATGCTCAAGTGACTGTGGGCATAGGTGCTAATCTTCCCTTCACGCCTTTTGCTATAAAAAGCGACATGCTTGGTGGAGTTTTATCTTTCGATGTGAAAGCACAAGGTTTATTTGATATCCGTTTTCTAGATGCGCCCATTGAAATTCAGACGGTTGGATCAAACTCAAGTGTTGAAACCGACAGTTCAATGTATGTTAAAGGCGGTTCGATATTATCCGGTTCTCTTGGTTATAGTCGAGAAGTCTGGAAACCGACCTTTCTAGAAAATTCAACTCTTTATGCAGGTTTTCAGGCAAATGTTTATCAAGTTTCATTAAATAAACAAGTGTTGGCTTTGTCTAACATAGATGATGACGAAGTGAGTGATGCGATACGTGATGAGTTTGATGAAAATACCGTTGATACCACTCAAGTGGGGTTAGATTTTGGGTTGTTATGGTCAATGCCCAATGCTCAGCTCGGTCTTACGATTGCTAACCTCAATGAGCCCGAGTTCGATTATGGTGAAGTAGGTACAAACTGTGGTGGGATTTCTGATCCTATCCGACAGTCTAACTGTTACGTAGCGCAGAACCGCTTTTCTAATGAGATTAACTTAAAAGAAACTGCCGTCATGAATGCCCAAACTACAGTAGAAGGTGCGCTTTTCAGTAAAGACAAATTATTTCTATTGTCTGGTGCATTAGACCTGAATTCGGTTTATGACCTAGTAGGACGTGAAAGTCAGTATATGAGTACGTCTGTAAGTTTTTTTCCAGACTCCTATATTATTCCAAGTGCTCGCTTAGGATTAAGTAAAAATTTAGCAGGAAGTAAATTAACCAATGTGGGTTTAGGAGTTACCTTTTTTGGTGTCATGAACCTCGATGCAGCTTTCAGCCTAGATACTGTAGAAGTGGATGGGGATAAAGCCCCAAGATACTTTGGCGTTAATATTGGCTTCGAAGAGAAATTTTAGGAGAAAAGAAATGAAAAAATTAATGAAAGGTGAATATATGAATTTCTCTAAGAAAACATTTGCAGTCGCAGGTCTGGCTGCTGCCATTTCACTAGCTGGTTGTTCTAGTGATGATCCAGATTCGGGTACTAGTGTTGCAACATCAGCTATCCCAGGTATCGCCGTTGATGGCTATCTAGCCGGTGCTACTGTATATGTTGATTTAAACAATAATGGCAAAAAAAATGCGGGTGAGCCGTCAGCGATTACTGATAAAGATGGTTATTTTTCCACAGCTAAAGATTTAACCGATTATTGCGCCGATGATGCAACAAGCTTGCAGTCTATCCACTGTTTAAAAACTGCAGGAATAGAAAGCGGGTTAGTCATAAGAACTTTTGGCGGCTATGACATTTTTACGGGTGAACCTTTTGAGGGATCTTTGGCTACGCGAGTTGCGGTTGGTGAAAATGGCGTGGTCGGTAATCAAATGATCTCACCTTTGACCTCGGTGTTAGTCGATGTGCCAGAAGACGATCAGCAAGCCGTGCTTGATGTTTTTGGCGTAGGCTCAATGGAACTCGAAGCTGATTTTCTGGATAGTGCCGGTTTCAACGCTAATAGTGTTAACGGTGCCATCAAGCTGCACAAGGTAGTTACCTTGTTAGCAGATGTATTTACCAAACAATATGAAGCATTTGGTGAAGAAAAAAACTTTCCAGAAACACCAAACCCAATTATTTATAAAGCATTGGCCAATAGCATAGATTCAGAAGGGGCATTTAATTCTGCGGCTATCAGTGCAGCATTTTCAGCTGCTCAAACAGCGATAACGGCGCTTTATAATGCAGATGAAAAATTAAGCTTCCCAGGAAATGCTAATGGAACCTCTGCTATAGCAAATACTGCAGATATTTTAGGTCTAGTAGATAGTGCGCTTCCTAACTCTACCTCTTTTGCAGATGCTAAAAATAGAGTGATTGGTGTTGAAACGGTCGTAAAGAAAATGATTGATGGAGACAGTGATGTTGCTGCTGCTATCACAGAGGCGAGTAATACCAGTTCCGGTATGTATACAGCAATTGAAAACGCCTTGTCAGGTGGAGACGTAGACTTTATTGCTTTAGCAAAAGTCGACTATACCGCTCCTGATTATGGCAGTGTCGCGGTGGTTGGTGGTGGTTCATTCGCTAATCTTGCGAATAAACAACTTTTTGTAAGCTATAGTAATAGTGGAGAAAGCGGTAGCGGTTATTTCTTTTTCAATAGTGAGCAGGGTGCTTCGGGTGGCGAGTTAAAAGTCTGTTTGGAATATAATGATGGGAATAGTGCTACCACTGAGTTTGAAGAAACGGATGGTGTCTTACTAAGTGGAAGCTGGCTTTCTCTAGATGATTCTAAGCTTATATTGAATTTGGCTGGTTCTCTCACTTTAAGTTTAACTGATAAGGGTACTACTTCAAATGATAAACAGCGTTATACCTTAAGCTATGGTGGTAAAACCCGTTCATGGCTTAGTGATGATGGCTTATTAGATGAATTGGAATCGCAAAATATCGTCCAACAACCAACAAGTGATGCTACTTGTGCAGCATTAT
>JBFJZQ010000407.1:0-2861 GCA_041622015.1 Oleiphilaceae bacterium | reverse complement strand
TTGATCTGATACTAGGAAGTCACAACGACCCGATTCAAAGCCTGCACGAGTTTGATCTGAGGTATCAAAAGTGATCGCTTTATAGTCCATGTTGTTTTCACGGAAAAAATCAGAAATAGCCAACTCTGTTGATGTTCCTGCCTGAATACAGGCATTTGCACCATTTAACTCAAGTGCACTTTTCACGCCCAGCTTTTTATTCACCATAAAGCCTGCGCCATCATAATAAACAACACCGGCAAAATTTAAACCCAAAGAGGTATCACGCGTGTGAGTCCAGGTAGTGTTTCGAGAGAGAATATCTACTTCTCCCGACTGCAGCGCTAAAAAGCGCTCTTTCGCTGTTAATGGTTTGAATTGAACTTTAGAAGCATCGCCTAAGACAGCTGCCGCAACTGATCGACATACATCAACGTCTAAACCACTCCACTGGCCTTTTTCATCTTTTTGAGAAAAACCCGCTAGGCCGGTACTTACACCACAACTCAGAACATCAGACTTTTTAACATTTTCTAAAGTGTTAGCTGCAAAAGAAGGCATGGCATATGACGCGGCTACCAAGGCTAAACCTAGACTAATATTTTTTATTTTCATGTTTATGCTCCGTTTTTATTGAAGAACCAGATTATCACAGTAAAAAAAATAATGAAGCTATAAGCCCATTATCAAGACACTACTTAGTAAATAAGAAATATATCGACTGTTCTTATAATGAATGATTTTGATTATTTATCAATGCTAACTGTTTAATTCTAATATACGTTTCTTGTATCAGTTTTGCATCTGAACTCGCACGATGTCTGATAAGCTTGGTCTCAGATAATACTAATTGGTACACTTCTGCCCATCGCTCTTTTTCATCATCTGTTAGCAAAGATAACAGCGATTCTAACTTAAATTTTTGGGTAACTTCGGCCTCATCAAACAAGCGACCTAACCAACACATATCATTCAGCCAAGCATCAGAATAAATTATTTCACCCTGTAAATGATCATTCAACCACAGTGCAACCTCTACAATAGGCTTGCCTTTTTCAAGTAATATCGTACGCTCGATTCCATGCACTTTTTCAGCATCGAAGTTCCAAGAAGACCACGTTGATTCAGGCTTAATCAATTTACAACCAACTTGCTTTTGAGCGTTAATATATCCCACCTCAATGGGATAACTACCTCTTCCAAAACCTGAGGCTTCTATATCAATAATTATAGGTGTAAACAATCTAACCGCCCTTTCTTGTTATTTTTCTTCTAAAAATCGTTGGCAGATACTAATAAATATCTTGGGTTTTTCTGCGTGTAACCAATGACTTGCTTCGGGAATAATCTTCAATTGAGCCTTAGGAAATAAAGACATTGTTTTTTGTTTATATTCTGGCTTGATGTAATCCGATTTTCCACCTGCTATAAACAATGTATCGCCTGTAAACTGTGTGCTTGAATCATTGCCACTTAAAATCTGCTCATAGTTTTTTAGTATAGCGGACAGATTGAATTTCCATACAGGATTCTTTTTATTCGAAAAATCTAAACTTTTAAGAAGGAACTGTCTCACTCCCATTTCGTCAATATACTTCCCTAAATAATCATCCGCCTCTTTACGTGTTGAAATTAAATTTAAGGGTAATCCTTTTAAAGCTTCCAAGATTGTTTGATGGTGCGGTGGATAAGTCACGGGTGCGATATCAGCAATAATCAGCTTATGCACTTTTTCCGGATAACTTAGTGCAAAAGACATCGCAACTTTGCCACCCATTGAATGACCTATAAAGTGCGCACTTTCAATGCCATAAACGTCCATAACTTTTTTTACATCTTCAACCATGAGAGCGTAATTCATATCTTGCTGGTGGAACGACTTCCCGTGATTTCTTAGATCTACCTTAAAAACTTGAAAATCTTCTTCCAAGGCAATAGCCACTCTGGATAAGTTATCTGAAGATCCAAATAAGCCATGCATTAAAATGATGGCCGGCCCATCACCGGCTTTGGTGACTGAAAGTAAATTTGAAACCATTATATTAATTCGCTCACATTGTATGAAATAGATGATGGATTAAATCATCTTTTAACCTAATCTTATAGATAAGAAAACACACATTAATGATGTGGTCCATGATTTAATAAGCGATCACACTGCTTCAAATGGAAGATAACATGCTTGCCTACCCTAAAGAAAAAGATAAGCGCCAACATCGCCGCCTACCTGCTATTAGCCTAACTGCAGATGTTAAAATCAAAAAAGGTTTATTTACTCATTGGCTTTCTACTACAGCCTTGGATTTCAATATTTATGGCGTTGCCTTAATACTGCCTGAAGAACCAGTCTTAGGCACGAAAACACTTATAAAGCTTTCATTAGATATGGATATGGCCGATATTAAGGTAGGACAGATAGACGCTAAAGTCGTCAATAAAGTGATGGTCGATTCTAAGACGGGTGAATGGCGTGTTGGGTATATATTTTCTAACCAATCCAAACATTCACCAGAAACTAGTAGACAGCTGAACAGGATCAATGAGTACTTAGAAAGAAGCAATATATTAAAAGAGAAACTGACAGAGGAAAACTAAAAAAAGGGCGCATTCGCGCCCTCTTTAAGTTCATTGTAATTTCAGCAAAAAAACATGCTATTTAAATATTGTTCTAATTTTTGACAATTTTCTTTTTCTTTTTCATCGTGCGGTATAAAAATTTCTAATTCCATTTTATATTTTCCCCCTTTGTTGTATTTAAATGTCTTGTTTTGTAGACAAGTATTACTATACGTTATCTTGTCTGTAATTGGCTTGACGATATGTTCTAATCATTTGACTATTTGTTGCAATCTTATTTTAGGTAAATAACTTTATCTATGGGC
>JBFJZQ010000406.1:0-2893 GCA_041622015.1 Oleiphilaceae bacterium | reverse complement strand
TCACTGAATGGCCCATTGCAAGCGCTTAGTGACAGTGTTGAAAGTCCAATTATAAAAATGCGTTTTAAAATATTTTTCATGCAATCCTCATTTGTTGTAGCCGTATTTAAATTTTGTTTTTTTATTATAGACTAAATGTTTATTTTGGCTTAAAAGTTCAACTATTCTGAATTAAGAATCACATAAAATGTATTAGAGATTTTGTCTTGAGTATGGACGGGGTATAATGCCGTCAAAATAAAAGTTACTTGAAGACCTTTGAGTTAAGTGTTGGAAAGTTTATGCGTAGTTATTAACTAAGGGGAATAGATTGAAATCCTTGAAAATTGGAATATGTGGTTTAGGTACTGTTGCAAGTGGCGTCATTAATGTCATAAAACGAAACCAAAAAGAAATATCTGCGCGTGCTGGCTGTTCTCTCAATGTTATAAGAGTGGCATCAAGATCACAAAAAGATAACTGTGATTTATCTAATATTGAATTTACAACAGATTTAATGGACGTTGTAAATGATCCAGAGGTTGACGTACTTGTCGAATTAATTGGTGGTTATGACGTAGCAAAAGATCTTGTTTGTGCGGCAATAAAGAAAGGTAAGCATGTTGTCACAGCGAACAAGGCTTTAATTGCAGTTCACGGAAATGAAATTTTTGCACTTGCCGCATTACATAAAGTGAATGTTTCGTATGAGGCGGGTGTTGCGGGTGGAATTCCGATTATTAAGTCTCTGCGTGAAGGACTTGTAGCCAATAAAATAAACTGGTTAGCCGGGATTATTAATGGCACCGGTAATTTTATCCTCACTGAAATGAAAGAAAAACAAAGAGAGTTTCAGGATGTCTTAGCGGAGGCGCAAGCACTAGGCTATGCTGAAGCTGACCCTACCTTTGATGTTGAAGGTATTGATGCGGCTCATAAGCTAACCATTCTGGCATCTGCGGCTTTTGGTGTTCCTTTGCAGTTTGAGTCTGCGTTTACTGAGGGGATTAGTGCTGTCACCCCGATGGATGTAAGAAATGCTGAGTTATTGGGTTATAACATCAAGCATTTAGGTATTGCACGCATGCATGATAATGGCATCGAACTGCGCGTTCATCCAACCATGATCCCGCAGAGTCAAATGCTTGCTAAAGTAGATGGCGTAATGAATGCAGTACTTGTCGATGGAGATGCTGTAGGACAAACGCTTTACTACGGTGCCGGTGCAGGATCTGAAGCGACTGCTTCAGCTGTTATTGCCGACTTAGTCGACATTGCAAGGTTTATGCGTCTAGATGCTTCTGTACCTGTGCCATATTTAGGCTTTTCTCAGTCTAGAATAAAAGACTTAGCGGTTTTACATATTGAAGAGATTTCGTCTGCTTATTATTTAAGAGTGATGACAATCGATCATCCTGGTGTATTAGCAAAAGTTGCATCCATCATGAGTGATCTAGGGATTAATATAGAATCTGTTATGCAGCGTGAAAGTGAGCAGGATGGGGATGTTATTCCTCTCGTGCTATTAACACATGAAGTCAAAGAGAAACAGATTAATTTGGCAATCAGTAAAATAGAAGCGTTAACCACTACTTGCCAAAAAGTAGTCCGTATACGTGTTGAGCATTTTAATTAAATACATAAGCAAGCACGATTTTAATTTTTGTTGCTCTCTATGTATAAAAACTTTTTAGAATAAATTGGAAGAAACTTGTGAAATATATTAGCACTCGCGGCGCATCTCCAGCCCTATCATTTGAAGATGTTTTACTAACGGGTTTAGCACCTGATGGTGGCTTGTATGTTCCTGAAACACTGCCTCACTTTACAGTAGAAGAAATTGCATCTTGGAAAGGTTTGCCCTATGCAGAGCTAGCTTTTAAGGTTATGTATCCCTTTGTTGAAGGTGAAATACCCGAAGCTGACTTTAAAGAAATGGTTCAAGAAACGTATTCAGTTTTTGGCCACAAAGCAGTAGCGCCTTTAGTACAATTAGATGCAAACGAATGGGTAATGGAACTTTTTAGAGGGCCTACTTTAGCCTTTAAGGATTTTGCATTGCAGTTGCTGGGGCGCTTATTAGACTATGTTCTTAAAAAACGAAATGAGCGTGTTGTCATATTAGGCGCTACGTCAGGCGATACCGGATCGGCGGCCATCGAAGGGTGTAAGCATTGTGATAATGTGGATATTTTTATTCTACACCCACATAAACGTGTTTCAGATGTTCAGCGCAAACAAATGACTACCGTACTCGGTGACAATGTCTTTAATATTGCCATTGAAGGCAATTTTGACGATTGTCAGCATATGGTTAAGGATAGTTTTAGTGATCAGTCTTTCTTAAATGGGACTCGCTTGGTTGCTGTAAATTCGATTAATTGGGCAAGAATTATGGCTCAAATCGTTTATTATTTTAGCGCTTCATTAGCGCTTGGCGGTCCTCATCGAAGTGTGTCTTTTTCGGTACCTACAGGTAATTTTGGTGATATTTTTGCAGGTTACTTAGCAAGAAATATGGGCTTGCCCATCAACCAGTTAGTTGTTGCGACCAACAAAAATGATATTTTGCACCGCTTTATCAGCAAAAACCATTACCACCAAGAACCTTTGGAGCATACCTTATCACCCAGTATGGATATTATGGTATCCAGTAACTTTGAAAGGTTGATGTTCGATTTATTTGGACGAAACGGTGAAGCGTTAGCAGCCCAAATCAAGACATGGAAAACCCAATCCGGTTCTATTGATGACTATCGCTGGAAAAAAGCCCGGGAATTATTTGATAGCTTATCGTTGAATGATGACGAAACCTGTGCCGTTATCAAGCAGGTGTTTGATGAGACTGAATACTTGTTAGATCCGCATACTGCAATAGGTGTAGGCGCTGCAAGAAAATGTCGTCGTGACATCT
>JBFJZQ010000405.1:0-2901 GCA_041622015.1 Oleiphilaceae bacterium | reverse complement strand
GTGGGTTTAGCGACAACCCTACGTTACGAGTACGAACATAAGGGCATTCATATCTCCTGTGTTTGCCCGCCAGAAGTCGAAACAGCAATGGTCTCTGAAGAACGGAGCTGCGGTAATCGGGTCTCATTAGAGTTGAAAAAATTTGGCGGTACGATGCAGGCAGACGAAGCCTGCGATCAGATCATGGCAGATTTGGATGCAGGGAAATGGATGGTGATTCCAAGTATCAATGCCAAGGTGTTAGCGGCATCGGCAAGACTATTTCCCGCACCGTTCTTTGCTTTGACACAACAGATTATTAAATATGCAGAGAAAAAGTTTGGTTAGCAGCGTTAACGGTTTAACCCTAAAAAGAAGAACTATGAACTCAAAGTTTTCAGAAAAAACCTGCCAGCTAATAAGTATTAATGACCTAAATCTTCGGGTCTATGACGAAGGAGAAGGCGAGCCTATTTTGTTATTACATGGCTTTCCCGTTGACCTTTAGAAAAGCCTGAAGAGCTTGTGCATCAGGCAATCGAATGGTTTGCTGATAAGTGATCTAAAAAAACCAACCCACCACTCAGCATTGAGTGATGGATTAGTAGTTTATGCTTTTTGTTTAGCGTTTTAAGCAAGATCAAAACGATCGGCATGCATCACTTTACTCCATGCGGCAGCAAAGTCCTGAATAAAGGCATTTTGAGAATCTTGGCAGGCATACTCTTCAGCATTTGCTCTTAACTGGGAGTTCGAGCCAAAAATCAAATCAACGCGCGTTCCTGTCCATTTTAATTCCCCTGTTTTTCGATCACGGCCTTCGAATACATCAGCATTATCCGATGTGGGCTTCCAGCGAGTACTCATATCTAGCAGGTTTACAAAGAAGTCATTGCTTAGGGTTTCAGGTCGATCTGTGAATACACCATGTTGCACGTTTTCAAAGTTAGCATTCAGAACACGCATGCCTCCTATGAGTACGGTCATCTCAGGTGCAGTTAAGGTCAGCAGCTGTGCCTTATCGATTAAAAGTTCTTCAGCAGATACTGTGTATTTTTCTTTTTGATAATTACGGAATCCATCTGCGGCAGGTTCTAGAAACGCAAAACTTTCAACATCTGTTTGCTCTTGCGTCGCGTCTGTTCTGCCGGGCCTGAATTCAACAGTTATAGTGTTACCTGCTTTTTTTGCGGCTGCTTCGATGGCGGCGTTTCCACCTAGAACAATCAAGTCTGCTAATGAGACTTGCTTGTCTCCAGACTGGGATTGATTGAACTCTGCTTGAATAGCTTCCAGTGTCGAAAGTACTTTATTTAACTTAATTGGCTCACTCACCGCCCAATCTTTTTGGGGTGCCAAACGAATGCGCGCACCATTCGCGCCACCGCGTTTATCTGATCCGCGGAAAGTTGAGGCTGAATTCCAAGCGGTTGAAACCAAGTCTGAAATAGCTAAACCAGTTTCAAGAATTTTAGCCTTTAAATGAATGGCATCATTTGCATCTATCAATTCATGCTTTCTTTCAGGCAGTGGATCTTGCCAAATTAGTTCTTCGGCAGGCACATCCTTGCCTAAATAACGTGAACGAGGCCCCATATCTCTATGCGTTAACTTGTACCAAGCGCGAGCAAAAGCATCGGCAAACTCTTCAGGGTTTTCATTAAAGTGTTCGGATATTTTTCGATACTCTGGATCTTCACGCATCGCCATGTCGGCTGTAGACATCATGATACCCACGCGAATAGAAGCATCTTCAGCATCAGGTGCATGATCTATTTTTGAAAGATCTTTAGCCTTCCATTGGTGCGCGCCCGCCGGACTCTTGCTAAGTTCCCATTCATAGCCCAATAACATATCAAAATAACCCATATCCCATTTGGTAGGGTTGGGGGTCCAAGCACCTTCAAGGCCACTGGTGATGGTGTCTCTTCCTTTACCACTGCCATAAGTGTTTATCCAGCCAAAGCCTTGTTCTTCGATATTAGCGGCTTCTGGTTCCGGGCCGACATGTGCCGGATCGCCTGCGCCATGGGTTTTACCAAAGGTATGACCGCCCGCCACTAGCGCGACTGTTTCATAGTCATTCATTGCCATACGCGCAAAAGTTTCACGAATATCTTTAGCCGAAGCGAGTGGGTCGGGCTTGCCATTAGGGCCTTCCGGGTTGACATAAATTAGCCCCATTTGCACAGCTGCGAGAGGGTTTTCTAGTTCGCGATCACCACTGTAGCGTTGGTCGTCTAACCATTCTTTTTCAGTTCCCCAGTAAATATCTTCTTCGGGTTCAAAAATATCAGGACGGCCACCTGCAAAGCCGAAGGTTTTGAAGCCCATTGAATCCAGCGCGACATTGCCTGCGAGTATCATTAAGTCTGCCCAAGAAATTTTCTTGCCATACTTTTGTTTGATCGGCCAAAGTAAACGACGCGCTTTATCGAGGTTACCGTTATCTGGCCAGGAGTTAAGCGGAGCAAAGCGTTGCGAGCCTGAGCCTGCACCACCACGACCATCGGCTGTTCGGTAGGTACCTGCGCTATGCCATGCCATTCGAATGAAGAACGGGCCATAATGGCCGTAATCTGCTGGCCACCAATCTTGCGAGTCAGTCATTAAGGCTGTCAGATCTTGCTTTAGGGCATCCAAATCGAGCAGTTTAAATTGCTCTGCATAGTTGAAATCTTCATGCATCGGAGTTGTCATTGAAGACTGCTGATGAAGAATCTTAAGGTTCAGCTGATTGGGCCACCATGTTTTGTTCGAGGTTGCTTTCTCGCTGTGATTCGTTAAAGAGCCATGTCCAAAGGGGCATTTTCCGCCTGAAGTTTTGTTATTTTCGTTCATAGTTTTCTCCATTTATTGTTATGTGACTCAATTCATCTCACTACAAAACGTAGTGGGTATACATACTTTTAATTGATAAAT
>JBFJZQ010000404.1:0-2912 GCA_041622015.1 Oleiphilaceae bacterium | reverse complement strand
GATTAGAACTGGCTCTTTAGTCTCATGAAGATCTGCCAGGATCTTTGTTGCTTGACGCTTTAGTGTTGTAACAAGTTCGGTTTTCATAAAAGTGATACTATTCTATCACTTTATGGATTGCAAGCCCCATCCCAGCTAACGCCCGCAACAGCGGAAATTTAGGAGCGCCAGCGAGTAAGTTTTCCGACTGCTTGCGCTTGTTATAAGCCAACACTCGCTGGCGCTAGACTTTATTTTGGTCATACGGTATTTCGACAACAACTGGCCTTTCTGATTTAACTACCTTACCAAAAACAACTGCTTGAAGTTTCTTTAAGTTTGGAACCATCTCAGCACAACTGGAACCAAACATATTTTTTAGAAAGCTAATGCTTGTATCGTCATAGCAAGCAAAGCTAACTATAGAGTTGCACTGTGTTAGCACTGTCTTACTCACATTTGCAGTTCTTTGAGCTAGAACTAAGAGTCCGACATTATATTTCCTTCCCTGTAGCGCAATTTGTGCAATTTTAGCCACTAAGCCTTTAGAGGCGAAGTCCGATACACCCATTGTTGCCGATTCAGGCATGATCGTATGAGCCTCTTCAACTGCAACAAGTACTCTTTTAGAATCATCACCAAAACTTTCTTTGGCAATATTGAGCAAACAAGACATGTATATCTCTGTGATGAAAATGGATGCCTGCGAGTTGGATATCTCTGGCAATTGTATTAACCCTAATCTACTTTTCTCGTTTGCCATAAAAGTTCTGAGTTCAGTATCAACATCGGCTCTAAGTTTGTTACTAAACGCTTGCAGGGCTTTCTTTTCATTTGGCGCGCCATAGGTTCCAGTTTCGACATCAAATAGTTTTTGACTTAATTCTATTGATGTTTGTTCTTGGATTGAAAGGTCAGTGGGGTTTAAGTCGGCCAACCTGCCTTTATATTGTGAGGTAAGGTCAATACAGATTACTTTGATGCCGCTGGAGACCGAATGCCTAATTAAGTCAAATGCGAATTCAGTTTTACCTGAGCCTGTTACACCAAGAACTGCGGTATGAAAATTGAAGTTCCCAACAAAATCACCAACCACAGGAATGTTTGATTTTGGAAGCTTTCCAAACTGGAAATCGTTAGGATTTGGAGCTTCTCCGATAATATCAACCGTATCATCAATCAAAGAAAAGACTGGTGCATTCATATTTGGAAGCCAGTCAAATTTCTTAAATTCACCGTTTTCTAAAGTCCCTAACTGAGCTGCATAGGCTATTTGATAACCATGCTTATCGCCGTCTAAGTTTTCTTCAATCGTTGTTCCAGCAAAGATTTGATAATAAATCTTCACTCCACCAACTTTGCACCAGATAAGCATTCCATCTGCACAAGGACTGTCTGATTTGACCTCCAGTCTGATTCGTCCAATTGATGAGTCCTCTGCAACAAAGCCAATCAGCCTAGATTGAGTAGTTTCACCAAGAAGACTCATTACGGCATCATGATCTAACTCTTGCTCAAATTCATAGATATGACCGTCCGTTAGGCCAGTCTTAATTTCTTCAACCGCACCCAAAAGCATTGCTGTTCCAATTCTTCGCTCATCATTAAGGTGTGAATATAATGGTAATACCCATTGCTGGCTTTTATCTACGCGCTGATAGATTAACGGTTTCCCTTTCTCCCAGTCAGTGCTTTGACTTATAGCAAATCTTAAAACTCCGGGATTATCCATTCTGAGCAGCTTGCCTATTGGCAAGACTGTCTCTTGAGAATTGAAACTAATCGAAGATAGAAGCTGAGGTAGTTTAAGTGGCCATATGGCCATGAAAACACCCCAAAATACGATGAGGTACACCGCAATTTCAGATTGAATTGAATAGAACGAATAAACGCCAAACAAAAAAACTATGGAAAAAACCAGCCTGGATCGGCCAAGAACAATTGCAGGCCTATAAAGACGGCTATTTACTACTGAAGCAATATCACCAGAAACCCTGCCTCCAGATGTAGCAACACAAACTGTTGAAATTAAAAAAACAAAAAGGCAATAAGAAAATACTACCCACCATGCTAGTGCAGGTGATACATGGTATACACCAAACATTGTTATCCCGGCCATTAGCGAATTGATCATCGAGTCAGCCGGTTTAGTAAAAAAGTGCTCTAATATGGCAGAGCCAAGAACAATTAGCAGCAAGGCATTCTGAAAAATAAGTGCGTATTTAGAGTCTTGCGGAAGAGGTGAACCAGTAAATTTCCATGAGATAAGAAGAGCACACAGCAACCCGATTAACATGATAAAAACACGAACCATCGGTTTTGTGTGATTATCACTAATTTTCAAATCCATCTTTTTTCTTCCTTCTGTGTGATGCTTACAGGACTAGCTATTGGCTTATAACGTTTTAAATAAGCCGCCGCGCTTTTCGCGGTCGGATTGATTTTTTTGTTAGAGGATTTAAGCATGGGATCACTGAAATTAAAACCGGGGTTTACGTTTACACCAAACCTACAAGATAAGAAACAGTCGATAAATACCGTAACCAATAAGCGCGCCACCAAGAACATCAAAGAAAACCCCAAGAGGCTGGTTATTCCTTGGATACCCAGTCAGCTTCCCAGCTGGATGGTAAGCATTAGCTTCCACAAACTCAACCTGAAGGGGATGATTAACCCACTCCCCAAGCCCTATAAAAAATAAGCTAGATGAAATTAAAACGGTAGGAGCAATAGGAAATGCAGATAACAACCCCAACCCTGCTAGCAGGAAAACAAATAAACCGACAACCATTAAAACCTTATACCAGTAGTCCAATATTAAATTGGATAAAGGGTTAGATAAGT
The DNA here is from genome assembly GCA_041622015.1 of Oleiphilaceae bacterium. Classification (GTDB taxonomy): domain Bacteria; phylum Pseudomonadota; class Gammaproteobacteria; order Pseudomonadales; family Oleiphilaceae; genus PZPK01. The sequence continues at coordinate 89 of JBFJZQ010000404.1, read as the reverse complement.
TACTCATTACTAGACATATCCTCTAACTATTATTGAACGCCACGTGCGATATATGTTCGGAATGCGTGCACGTGTGCATGATGTACCCG
>JBFJZQ010000403.1:0-2914 GCA_041622015.1 Oleiphilaceae bacterium | reverse complement strand
GATGATATGCTGCTAATAAGTTGATATAAAAACAAATCACTTCGCTTATTATTTTTCATTTCCTTCCTTTAGAACCTAAACATATAATTTTCGGTTACAAATCTAAACCCGCTTGATGCCTATAACGCCTTATATAAGACGCGCGCGTTTCTTTGCGCGTCGTACTTAATATTTTTGTTAGGTGAAATATGAAGAAAGACAAAGATGGCGACCCCGCTGCCGATTGGTTTATGTTGATTGTTGCCATATTAATCATTTGGATACCTATAATTTTAGATATGCGAAATAAAGACCCGAAAGAGATAGAGAAAACGCCCATAACCACTTCCAGTGAGCTAGGTAAAAAGTGACTAAAGCCCTTGCTATGTTAGCTGTCCAATGACGCACATAATCGCCACCAATTATAACGGTGTCGGAATCAGGCGGGCTTTCGTAAAGAACCCACTCTCCCTCATACCAATTTTTAATTTTAGAAAACAAAATAAATCACCTAACGCCTTGCTCAGCGGCAAGTTGAACTGGCGGTTTTGTGCGTTTCTTTGCACAAAAATTGACAGTTTGACGAGTCCGATGCAGCAACTTGTTATGCATCTATGACACCATGATTGACTAGATAATCGAAACCATCGTTGGTTACCGAATACTGACCAATTAAGTTGCTTTCAACTAACCCCTCTGCCTCAGCTTGACTAAGATAGCGCTCTAGCTTTAGACGGTGCATGTCCGCGTAATTACTAATTACTGAAATTTTCAATTGATCGTAGGGGCTTTTTCAAATGCCGCCGCTATTGCAGTCATCGCAGCCTTAAGGCCATCTGCAGTTCTATCAGGCTTAGAGCCCTGTAGCGGTTTAAATGGGCTTGCTCCAATATCAGGCTTTTCATACAACGGAGCATTTAATAGCACCCTGATTAACTCATCGAGTGAGTACTCAACTTCAGAGTCGTTGGAAAAGTTAATATATAGTTTTGTCTGAAGAAATGTAGGAAGCACGGTCGATGAAGACTGCCTGATAACAGGAATTATCTTATTGCTGTCAATTTTTGTAAGTAGTGAGGATGTGACAATCATTTTTTCATATCCTACACCGCCTTCACCAGCATTGGCTTTTGCAACATAAGCGCCTGAACAAACAATTATGACGAAATCACATTTTGCTAACTCTGTCTCCATGAAGTGCGGCAAGTCATCGCCGGGCCGCAAATCCCACTGATCAAGAACGGTATCTATTCCGCGATGACGTAGAGTTGTTGCAAAGTCCAGCACCCAGCTTTTGTGTTCAGCGGAGTCATGCGAATAAGAAATAAATACTCTAGGTGGAACCATTTCTATCAATCCTTGGTGGTGCAAGCTTTAATGCATAACGATTAAAATAAGAGGCGTTTAAAAGTGGTGTGGAACACCGCTTTTAAACGTCCTTTTTGATTACCTTGTTAGGCGTTTTATTAATTATCACTTTGGCCAAATCTATCATCGATTTCTAAGACTGTTTTTAATGCTGGGTAAGTAACATCTCCATACACTTGAACAATATCATTTTCCACGCTGATACCTCGGAAGTGTTTTTGCGCAAACTCTTGTTGTAAAAAATCTGCTACTTCATTATCAGTTATTTGATCTATATGACCATTTCCATGAGTATAAGCAATTCGAATAGCCCACATTACTTTTGCTCTACCTCGTGCTGTTGATGTCGGTGGCATATCTTCAAACCAATATTTATTGGAATATGTAGTCGGTGTATCAGGCAACTGATTAAACACAGAAGAAAATTTACGTCCAATTTTCTCTTCAATTTCTCCAACAAGTGATGCTATAAATGTACCCCTTAATCTTCTCATTAATGATTTTGCTTCTTCGTCGCTATTTACCCATTCATGAGACTCTGAAACTTTTTGGAAGCATGAAGATATACTTGATTCCATTTCTTCAGCTAGAACCCAAAGTAAACGCTCGTAATTAGTTATTGTCATGAGTGTATGCCTGTATTACGCCTAACGACTTAAGTAAGGGGCTTTCAAAAAGCATAGCGACGAAAGGAGCGCCGCTTTTTGAAAGTCCCTGCGAGTGTAACGAGCGATCTTGACTTTCTTGTTAGGTGTCTTTGTGAACAATGACAATATCCTTAATTGAGCCGATTTTTACGATTCGAGACTTAGCGTTTCCCTTCATGGCTTCCTCTCTAAAATCGTAACCTTTATTCAATATGATTTGTTGCTTAAGTTTAAATGCTTTTCTAACCCCAAACACAAACCTGAACTCATTTTGAGCCAAATAAATTTCATCTTTTAGGAAAGGTAGTGCTGTCGCATCTTTTATATTCTGCTCAACTGGCTGGTTAGGCCGATAGTAATTTATTGGTCCACACAAAAGACCTTTTTTGTGAGTCGATAATTTTTGTCTTACGGCAATACGAATTCTTCGACAAAGCTCTGCTGGATCTGTAATCTCGATGCATGCATTACAGTTAAACTCCTTATAGAGGTCAGGAGAGAAATCGAGAGACGTGCAAAACATGAAGATAAGATCTGAATCTGTTGAATTTAAAAACGATGCGTCATAGTTTCTAGGAATACCATCTTTCTCGGCCGTTATTGTTATGTCGTTATCTGGGTTGTCACGATGTATCGCCTCTAGGTAATCGCCCCTAGTCTTGTCTTCTTGCTGCTTAAAATATGTGAAGTTTCGAAAAAGAATCTCCCCCTTTATCGTACTAGCCAGATACTCAGAGGGTAGATATTTATATAATTTTTCAGGGTAACTCAATTAAGACACCTAACTTGTTATTAAGGGGAACAAAAAGTCCCTGTAATTCCTTTACATAGCTGGACAATAATACCCTGTAATCTGATAATCAAGCTCAAAGCATGCCTGTTAACATGAAACAAGAGGTCAGCCAGCTTGATTTAATTTT
>JBFJZQ010000402.1:0-2923 GCA_041622015.1 Oleiphilaceae bacterium | reverse complement strand
CTATTTCAGTATACACAAGTGGGTTTGTGTCGGATATAGCATCTACCATATGTAGTGCTAGTGTTATAGCTTCAGCACAAGGAAGCTATCTAGGTTCTAGGCATTAAGCGCCATAACGTTTTAAATAAGTGGCGCGCGGCTTTTTGCGCGTCCCAGTGAGCACAGCGAACGACTTGATTTTTTTGTTAGGAATTTTTTACCAATTGACATTAGTCCAACCCATAAAATCAGAAAAATATAATGAAGATAAGAACATGAAAGCCATTAAAAGGCCCATTATTAATTGGGCGTAAGCCCGGCCCATATTCCAGAATTCATAAATGAACCCTATCAAACCTCCGAATACCAAGCCTATGGCCAAAAAATATAAACGCCCACTCAAAATGACATCTGAAACTAGCGCATAAAAACATGCTATTCCACCAAAAAGAAAAGCGAGTACAACTGACGATACTAGGTGCCTTTTAAAGGAGTAATCCATGTTTCTCTCAGGAGCTTTAAATTCTCCATTCATAAACTGGTTAAACTTAGCCTTATCAAAAGTAGTTCTTTTTTGCTTACCCGAACTAAAAAGAGGTATTGGTTTACGCTTTTTCTCCATTTCGACTTTATTCCTAACGTCTGGCCTCAAAGGAAAGCGAACGCAGTGAGCGATTCCTTTGGAGGCCCTTGTTATCTGAATACATCATCGCCAAACATACCATAATCATGTAAGAACGCTTCAAGCTGTTTAGAATTGGCAGCCTTTTCTGGATTATTCCTTATGAACTCCTCTATTTTTTGTTGTTGATCAGGATTCATGCTGTCGCTTACCTCAGAAACTTCATTGGCTTTTTCAACAACATAATCAATGAAGCCGTCTGGCCAACGGTAATCTCTAAGAGAAATTTTTCCAGCCTTCAACGCTACTCTACTTGCTCTCATCGAATTAGGTTTCTCAACATCGATAAACCCAACCAGCATAAAAGAAGGTAGCTTCGTATAAATGAACAAATTATTTGTGTTACCAATTATGTCCATGGCAATAACGCGTAAATTGTACCTATTTATATTTTTTGGAAATTCAGTGAAATCTGTTGACTCGATTCTATCCATTGGAAAAAAATGCTGTTCATATTGATTCAAGTTATCGGTTTTACCAAGAACATAATTAGCCAAATGAATTTCAGCCTTATCTAAGGCCTGCCAATACTCTTCTGGCTTGTCTTCATGACTGTTTTTGCTTCGTACGTAGGTTAGTGTGCGCCAGGATAAAGAAGCACAAAATTTAGATAACCAGCTATCATAATTACATGAGCTTTCACCATTTTCTACAAAAGGATAAAAAACCCTACTCGCGAAAGCGGTTTCCCATGTTGAAAACAAATCTTCACAATCACCGCACAACCAATAATCTTTAGCTAAGTCTTGCGCACGTTTATTAATTTCATTCTTATCTCTTAGGAATCCGGTCATAGAGGTTTTTTTAATCCACTTGCCTATGAATCTAGGAATAAAATGACTTAGCTCTAGGTTTGCGTGCTTTTTACATAGTTTGCAGATTCCGTCCATTGTTCAGACCTATTTAAAACAGATAACGCTTAAGCTCAGCTGCGCCGATTTTTGGCGTCTGCTGGGGTGCCTTGTTAGGCCTGACCGCCGAGTAAGCGGCGCTGTAATAAATTGTAAGCAACGGTAATTGTTAATCAGCACTCAATATGGCTATCCAGAACAAGAAGCTTAATACAGGTAACGCAATGACCAATATTTTAACCACCCAGTGGACAGGTGGTGTTTCTACGCCATTGTTATACTTCAGTGACCACTGTTCTCTACTTCCGTAAGCGATTTGGAGACCATTAACAAATGCTACGATCGCTGGGATGCCTGTCCAAAAAAACAAGAGTGATAAAATCCCAGGCACAGTACGACGCAAGTAGAACCAGTGCGCACCGAACTGCCCTAAAAATACGCACCACAAACCCGCTGCCGTTTGTGTCCTTAAATCCCCAGTGTCCTTTAGTTCGGTAACCTGTGGTGCGCCACACGAAGGGCACGCTTGTGCGGTCTTGTGAATCTGTTTGCCGCAGCCCCGACAATAAACCATTTCAGCCATGCGCATGCTTTCATCGTTTTTCGTTTGGTCATTCATTTTTTGTTCTCTCTATAGCGATAGTAATAGGTGTAGTGCCATTAATCTCGAAAGGCCTAACGTTTTAGGTAAGACGCGCGCGTTTTTTTGCGCGTCGTACTTGACCTGTTTGTTAGCATTTTAGTTGTAACCACCGCTCTCATTCGTGATTTTTGGATGCTGCCCTTTCCTCAGGTATACACGAAGTCTCTTGCCACTTGTGCATTCTATAAAGAAATACCCGCCGGAAGTGCTCTCACTTTTGGAAGTAACTTCCTCACAATCCCAACCATAGGTGTTTAATGCATGCCATGCGAGATCTGACTTTGATAGGCCATTGCTTGTTGTGGCTTGAAGGACGTTCTTATTGTAAGAAGATGAAGATGCTTTTGTTGGCTCTTTACTTTCCCCACAAGCAACTAATATGAGCGTTGCAGCAGATAAAGTAAGTCCAATTAATTTGTGTTTTGAAAATATCATAGTGTTCCTTTTTTAATGCTAACGCCGCAATAAAAGGCGAGCGTTAGCGAGTCCAGCCCACGCTTTTTGTGGGCGATTTTTAATTGCCTAGTTATGTGTTTCGTATGAGTAAATCACCGTAACCCCAAATTACCGTACCGCTGACCGCTAGTATTGCTGCTAGACCAGAAGCTATTTTATGAATAGTTCCGTATTTTCCATTATTAACTGCGTCAAAGCTCGTTGTTAACCCGGTGGGGTTGATAAAACCATTAATACTGAAGAGCTTATATTCAATCCAAACAGCAAAGACAACGACTACGGAACCGCTACGTTGAAACCATATTTCTGCCT
>JBFJZQ010000401.1:0-2927 GCA_041622015.1 Oleiphilaceae bacterium | reverse complement strand
TGAGTCCAGAAAACCAATATTTTAAGAGTTTCAAGTGTGCTTTTTACTTTGAGTCATTATTTGCGACAGCTAAAAACGCTTATTTAAAATCTTTATAAGTAGCATTTATTCTAGGCTACTTTTTTGTAGTACTATCTCTTTAATCAAAATAATTTAGTTTCTTTAATTTAGTGATGTCTCTTTAAAGCGGGTTTTATCCTATTCAAAAACGTCAAAGTGTTTGTGTTGTCCTTTGAATCGTTGATATTAATTAGTTAGGGCGTTCTCTTTTGTTGGTAGCCACTATTCTTGTAAGTACTATTAATGTCTGTAGATGCAATTAATATACTGTTGACCGTGATTCTGCTTGTAAAAATAATTTTAGCTTATAAATCTAGGGACAAATGAATAGAATGTTACCAATCTAGAACGACGCTGAAATATAACAGTAATTGATTATTTCAGCAAATAAATCAAAACTATGTGCTGCCATTCGTTGCACAATTTGGAAATATATGCCTTCAAGAAAAGTAAACGTGAATAAAAAAAGACCGAGTAAAAATAAAGTCAGTTCTGGATATGCCAAAGATGCGCCTGTCCAGTCTTCTCAAAAAGAAGGTCTTCGCCCAAAGGTTCAATTTGTCACCATTACAGAAAAAAACCAGTTTCAGCGAGTAGATAATTTTTTATTGGGTCATTTAAAAGGTATTCCAAAATCCAAAATTTATAATTTGATCAGAAAGGGCGAGATTCGAATAAACAAGAAAAGATGTAAAGCGGATACTAAATTGGAGTTAGATGACCTTGTCAGAATTGCCCCAGTTTATGGCTTAGAGGGCAGTAGCAAGCCGGCTCCGATAAGTGATTCTTTATTGGAGTTTCTAGATAAGGCCATTTTATTTGAAGATGATACTTTGCTTGTCGTTAACAAGCCGTCCGGTTTAGCTGTTCATGGTGGCAGTGGCGTAAAGGTGGGGCTGATTGAAGCGCTTCGAAAAAGGTATCCAGATACTCAATTCTTGGAGCTAGTGCATCGTATCGATAGAGATACCTCGGGCTGTATCTTGATTGCCAAAAAACGTTCGGCATTGCGTCATTTTCATTCCCAGTTCAGAGAAGGTAATGTTGATAAAATATATCATCTTGCCGTTCATGGACAGTGGTCAGCAAAGATTAAAAGGGTAGATGCTCCCTTACAAAGGGAAGAACTAAAATCAGGAGAACGTTTTGTTGTGGTTCATCAGGATGGTAAGCCTAGTCGTACCTATTTCCGCTTGTTAGCAAAGTCTGAATTTTTTAGTTTGGTAGAGGCCAAACCTGTATCAGGGCGTACACACCAAATAAGAGTTCATGCACTTCATTCTGGTCACCCAATAGTGGGAGATGAAAAATATATTCATCGTGATCCTATTGATGAGCATGGTATGTCAAAGTCAAGATTAATGCTGCATGCTAAATCTATTTCGATATCTTTAGCTTCCGGCGAAAGAGTATTCTTTGAAGCGCCCTATGATTCGGTTTTTTATGAAAACCTGCTGAAAATGGATTTATTTGATGGGCCGTCAGTATGAGACTGGTTGTAAAGGGGTATCATGCAAAATGAGTAAATATGCAATTTGTGTATTTGATTGGGATGGCACCTTAGTTAATTCAGAGCGACATATTGTAGATAGTCTAACATATGCTGCTAGCAAGCTTTCTTTGCCTCCACTAAGTTATGATGAAAAGAAAAATATCATTGGTTTGAGTATGCAAAAAGCGCTCGAGGCTTTATATCCATCTTTATCACCAGCGGGAATAGAGCAGATGCGCAGCTATTATGGGGAGTATTTTTTTAGTGTTCCGCAAGATGCATCTACTCTTTTTGATGGTGTAGTAGAGACTTTAACGATTTTAAAAGACTCAGGTGTAAAACTGGCTGTTGCAACTGGTAAGAGTAGGCAGGGTCTTGATAAGGCACTGGTTAGTACTCGTTTGAAAGCTTTTTTTGATATTGAGCGTTGTGCGGACGAGACAAAGTCAAAGCCTGATCCGCTTATGCTTAGCGAGATAGCCCGTTACTACAAAGCTGACCCAGCTTCAATGTTGATGGTTGGAGATACGGAATTTGATTTAGAAATGGCAAGAAATTATAGAATGGATTCTGTCGGAGTCAGTTATGGTGTGCATGCTGTCCAGCGTTTAGCGTTGCATAAGCCGATTGCCATAATTGATTGTATGACAGAGCTAACCGTGCACGTAGGTTTGAAGTAAGCTTCGGCTTGCTTAATATAATGAATAGTAATAGGAGTTAAAGTTTTGGAAACAGATAAGAATTCAAAAGAGTGGAAGCTAATTGAAAAAACAGTTTCTCAATTGGGAGTAGAGCAAAGAAGGTCGAGACGCTGGGGAATATTTTTCAAACTTCTTACTTTTATTTATTTGTTTGCTTTGATGATCTTGATGCAGGGTGGTCTATCTAAAAATGTAAAGCACGATGCTGAGAAATATACAGGTCTGGTTGATTTACGAGGCGTGATAGCTGATGGGGAAGAGGCAAATGCCGATTTCCTCGTGTCCGGTCTTCGGGCTGCTTTTGAAGATAAAGGTGTTCAAGCGGTCATTTTAAGAATAAATAGTCCTGGTGGTAGCCCAGTTCAGTCTGGTTATGTCTTTGATGAAATCAATCGTTTACGGTCAATTCATACTGAAAAACCACTTTATGCGGTGATAAGTGATATAGGTGCTTCGGGGGCTTACTATATAGCCGCCGCTGCTGATCAAATTTATGCAGATAAGGCCAGTCTGGTTGGTTCTATAGGTGTCGTGGCCTCTGGTTTTGGATTTGTGGATACCTTAGAAAAATTAGGCGTAGAAAGACGTTTATATACATCTGGTGCACATAAAGGCTTTTTGGATCCTTTTAGTGAAGAAAAGCCAGAAGAAGTCGATTTTTGGAAAACAGTTCT
>JBFJZQ010000400.1:0-2971 GCA_041622015.1 Oleiphilaceae bacterium | reverse complement strand
CCATGATGTCCTGAAGTGACTCAGGTTCGTCCGAAAAAGCTTGAGATAATTTCTCAAACCATCTCTTACCCGTGGGAGGCTTACTAGATTTGTCGTCATTCATGAGAAGTGTAAAACAATCTCTTAACTTAGAGCTCAAAAAGTAGAGCGTATATTGCGTGAGCGCGAAGCATCTGCGCAGGTTTATTCTATCAAAACGGAATATGAATTATTTGTTGTCATCTTACAAGAAGGAAATTCAATGAATGTGGTGCTTTAAGAATAAAAAGATCCGAATATGGTTAATTTAAACTTATAAAGGTGCCTTTTACATAACGTTTATAGGGTGTGCTCGCGCACCAATTTACCAAATTAATGATTCAATTGAAGTGTTCTCTAAATTATCTTCTGTATACCAATCAATCGAATATAACCCCTTATTTACATCTCGATGAAATGTAGAATACTTCCAATCTTTTACAGTTGAAACGAGCCCATGTTTAACAGGGTTCATATAGCAATAGTTCAAATGTGCATCGTAATCGGCTTTTGAAAAAATATGATGCTCCCAAAATCTTCTTTGCCAGATAGTGGACTCTCTGCGTTTTGTTCTCGAAGTAGTTTGGGGGATTATATATTTCTCGCCAATCTGTTTAGATACCAAGCGTTTGATCATAGACCACCGTAAAGATGTATCGTGATCATATTCGGGTAATTGCCAAATGCAATGTAAATGATCAGTTAGTAAGACCCAGGCCAAAATTTCGAATGGCTTTTCTTGGCGAGTGAGTTTAATGGCATTACGAAGTGCGATTCGAAATTCATAATCAATAAAAATTGGACGACGAAGGTAAGCATTAACTGTAAAAAATACGGTAGAACCTTGTTGATGAAATCTTGAGTAATTGGGCATTTGATAAATCCATTTATCGCATGAGTTGACGTTCACTTCACGGTGCGCAAGCACAGCCTATATGCATTGTTTGTTTGATATTTTAAAGCATTTACGCCCCGGTTATAATGATAGGGGTATTCATCTCTTGGAGCGGATATGTGTCATTTGGTAAATCCATTTATTGCATGAGTTGATGTTCACTTCACGGTCCATACCATTACCCTATAGATATTGATTGTTTGGCACTTTATAGGGTTGCGCTTGCGCACCGGCTCTGATGAGCTAATCAAATTTCTTTATACGGGTCTGGATAGCCAAGTGTATCCATGATGGATTTTTCTAGAGACTCCATCATATCTGCCTCATCATCCTCGATATGGTCATAGCCAAGTAAATGCAGGGTGCCGTGTATCACCAAGTGAGCCCAGTGTGCAATTTGAGCCTTGCCTTGCTCCTTTGCTTCTGTCTCGACGATGGGGGCGCAGATTACCAGATCCCCCAAAAGATTTAACTCTATACCCGGTGGGGCTTCAAATGGAAAGGACAAAACATTGGTGGCTTTATCATAACCGCGGTATTGGTGATTCAAGCTTCTACTTTCTTCTTTATCGACAATCCTAATCGTCATTTCACTCGTCGGTATGGCTTGAGCTGCCGCCAATGTTGCGTCAACCCATTTGCTTAACTGAGAGAGAGTAGGGAGGTGTTCATGTTCTGTGGCGAGTTGCAGGTCGATAGTGGCAATGGCTGTCATGTAGGCTTCAATGTTGTCGATTAATAAAATTAAGAGTTTGTTTGGGTGTGTGAAGAGTGTTTATCGTAGGCTTCAACAATGCGCTGAACAATAGGGTGGCGAACCACATCCTTGGCGTTGAAGTGAGTGCTACTGATGCCTTTGACGTTGGCTAAAACCTGTTGCGCTTGCGCAAGACCAGACAAGGTATGCTTGGGTAAATCTGTTTGAGTTAAGTCACCGGTGATAACGGCGGTAGAGCCAAAGCCAATGCGCGTTAAAAACATCTTCATCTGTTCAGGTGTGGTGTTCTGGCTTTCATCTAAGATGATAAAGGCATTATTCAGGGTTCGGCCACGCATGAAAGCAAGCGGAGCGACTTCAATAATATTCTTTTCCATGAGTCGGGTAACTTGTTCAAAACCGAGCATTTCGTAGAGTGCGTCATATAGCGGGCGAAGATAAGGGTCGACCTTCTGCGCTAAATCCCCAGGTAAAAAGCCTAATTTTTCACCGGCTTCAACGGCGGGTCTTACCAGCAGTATGCGCTTCACTTCTTCATTATTAAGGGCTTCAACAGCGCAGGCAACGGCAAGGTAGGTTTTACCGGTACCGGCGGGGCCAATGCCAAAATTAATGTCGTGCTTTTTGATGCAATCAATATATTTGTACTGATTATCGCCACGCGGTTTTAACTGAAATTTAGGGGTCTTGATGATTCGTGAAAAGTCAGATAACTCGCTAACCTCATGTTTCTTGTTAACGGATAGCTCTTGAAGATAAAGCTGAACCGTCTCTAAGGTGATGTCATTGCTTTCTGTTTCACGATATAAATGTTTAATAATATCGATGGCAGACTGAGCTTTACCGGCCGCAGAGTTATCTGAGGCATCCGCTTCTTGGGCAGAACTAACTTTAAAGACATGGCCACGGTAACTGATACGAATATCTAGATGATTTTCGATCTGCTTTATATTTTGATCAAACTGACCACATAAACTGGCTAAGCGGTGGTTATCGATAGGATCAAGCTGAATTTCTTTAATCACCGAAGTGCCAGAATTAGTAGTCTTGATCATCAATGCGTTCGCCTCGTAGGGAGTTAGAGTAGGAATCAGTTATTTTGACGTCGATAAAACGACCAATTAGCTGGCTATCTGTTCTATCTTGCTTGGCTTTAAAATTCACAACGCGATTATTTTCCGTTCTGCCTTGAAGTTCGCCTGGGTCTTTCTTGGAAAAGCCTGTAATAAGAATGCGTTCAATATTACCGACCATTCTTCGACTGATTTCTTGGGCTTGTTGAGCGATACGCTGTTGCAAAATGGCAAGGCGTTGTTTTTTGGTTTCTTCAGAAATGGTAT
>JBFJZQ010000399.1:0-2972 GCA_041622015.1 Oleiphilaceae bacterium | reverse complement strand
TGTTGAAAAACTTGTGCTGATCAACTCATTTGTTGATGGCTGCGATATCGCGAATACCGACATAAAACAAGCCTTATGCTCTATGGTTTCTGCAAACTGGGGAATGGGCTCAAAAATGATTGTCGATCTTTTTGATCCTGACATGCCCTCGGAACAACGCAAGGCAATGGGCAATATTCATAGAGCCTCGGCTTCTTCAGAAATGGCGCTCAACTTACTGAAACTCACCTTTAGTATGAATGCAGTTGAAGCGGCTAAAAATATCATTAAGCCTACTCTGGTTCTTCACCGAAGCAGAGATCACACAATTTCAGTGGAGGCAGGAAAGCGTTTTGCAGCAATGATCCCCAATGCAGAATTCAAGAGCATTGAAGGCAAGGCTCACCTTCCCTGGGTAGGTGTGGAATCCGAGCGGTTTGTAGATGAAATTCTGGCGTTTACGCTTGAGCAAGTTCACACACAAACACAAATCGGCCATAAGCAATTCCAAAAAATTGGCGATGTCTGGGTATTAAGCTACGCCCACAAAACGGTGCATTTAAAGGATGCTTTAGGCTTGCGTGACCTGGGCCAGTTAATTGCCAACCCAGGTAAAGAAATTCATGCTCGCTTCCTGGCTTCTGGCCAAACCAAAGATAAACAAGCCGACACCCGAGAATCAGAAATTTTAGATAGCCGAGCGCTCAAAGCTTATCGAGATAGAATACTAGAATTGGAAGAGGCGCAGCAGCAAGCCATCCTGTGTGAAAATGAAACGCGCCATGCTGAACTCGAAAACGAACGAGACGCCATACAAAATGAGTTAACAAAGGCTTTGGGCAAGTCTGGCCGCCAACGCACATTTACTAGCGACGATGAAAAAGCACGGAAAGCCATTTCTGCTCGAATTCGTAGTAGCATTAAGCGCATCGAAAGCGTGCATATTGAGTTGGCTGAACACCTAAGCCAGTCAATTACCACTGGAAACTACTGCTGCTACAGCACTGTAGAAAAAATACGCTGGCAAACTTAAGTTCAGTTCAGTGTTCCAGCTTCTCTCCTCAAATATGACCGGTATTAAGCGCCAGAATGAATCTGGCGAAATGCTAGATAAAAACTAGCACCTATAGGGTTACAGAAGAAAAAAGACCCATTGTCAGCCCATGTCTAAGGAGAACCTTATGGCTTCCAGTAAAAATATCTTCCGCTTCGTTTATTCATTGGTCTGCTACACAGCAGGTGTTGCTTCTTTGCTCTATTTTATAGCTTTTGTAAGCGATCTCTATCTACCTAAAACAGTCAATACTCTTTCAGACATAGACTCAGTCCCCGTCGCGATACTGATTAATCTGTTTGCGCTCAGTCTCTTTGGTTTACAACATAGTGTCATGGCCAGAGGTGCGTTTAAGCAATGGCTCACGCGCTTCATTCATCCGAGTATTGAGCGATCAAGCTATTTACTTGGTACGACCATAGCGATTGGCGCGATGTGCTGGTTATGGGTTCCATTCGGTCCTGTCGTTTGGCAGATTGAATCGGAAGGCATGATCATACTTATTCGTTCTATTGCTCTCTTTGGTTGGGGGCTTTTACTGCTCGCTACGTTTATGTTGAACCATTTTGAGTTGTTTGGCCTGAGTCAGACCTTTAATCCCATGTTAGGCAAAAAACCGCCTGAAAAATGCTTTAAGACACCCGGGATTTATAAGTTTGTGCGCCATCCCATTCAAACGGGCGTACTGATCGGCATGTGGGCCGTACCGGTATCGACGCTCAGCCATTTACTCTTTGCGGGCGGTATGACCTTGTATATTTTCATTGGACTTTATTTTGAAGAGAAAGATTTGCAACAAGAGTTTGGTGAGACTTACAAAGACTATATGCTTCGGGTTAAAAGGTTGATACCTTTCATTACCTAAGCTTTTGAGGAATCTCATCGATTCTATTAAAGCTAGGTTTGAGGAATTTAACTGGTCTTCTGGCAACTAATTTATCACAAAACCAGATCAAACTTTCGGGATGGTATTCGGAAAGATTTCCTCGGTCTAAACAATAAAAAATGCACGCTTTAGGTTGAAATCAAATCCAGCCAGTGGCACCCAATACCATCCACTTTTATGCTTTAGCATTCACACAACTGCTATTTTCAATATGGCCACCTTTGCTCAAAAAGCAACGTTGGCTCAACATTCAAGCTGGCTAGATTCTCCTACATTACAAATGTCTGTCGGGTGACGGATTTGTGGATTTCAAAGGCAGGAGCATAAAAAACTTCGATCCGTTTTTCGTAGATGCCAGGTTTTAGGCATGCACGTGCCCGGGCTGCCCTTGAAGATTTCATTTAGTTTGGCCTTATTTTTTGGTTTGCAGGCTTTTAATGGCTAATTGATTGTGATCCCTTATAGATCGGTATTTATTTAGAAACCTATGGCTTCCTTGTTAATTCTCCCTTATTTATGAGAAATCACCCTCTCGACATATTGTCATAATAATTACCTCTTTTTTCTACTCATAGAAAATTCTCACACAAATAATAATCTTATTGATAATCGTTATCATTCGCATTATTATTGATGCCGGTTTTTTCCTTCTATCCATTCGTTAATTGGAGTTATTTTTCTCATGTTCAAACGCAGTATGCTCGCAACAGCTATAAGCCTCTCTATTTCACCTTCTTTTGTCTTTGCTAATGAACCTAGTACCTTAAATAAAATGCTGATCATTGGTAGTACCGAAGAAGTTCAAAATCTTGCCGGTTCGGGCGCGGTCGTCGATAAGGCACAGCTCAAAACCGACGTCAGTAGCGACATCAACCAGGTTTTGAAAACCGTACCGGGCGTGTACATTCTTGAGGAAGAAGGTTCAGGGCTAAGACCCAATATTGGTATTCGCGGAGCCACCAGTGAGCGTAGTCAGAATATTACCTTGCTTGAAGATGGCGTGATGATGGCGCCGGCGCCCTACTCTGCGCCTTCTGCCTACTATTTCCCTAC
>JBFJZQ010000398.1:0-2973 GCA_041622015.1 Oleiphilaceae bacterium | reverse complement strand
GTGCGAGTGATGGGTTTAGCTATATAGGCATCAGGTTGATATTCTCGAGCGCCAAGGACAACATCTTTGGAGGTTTCGGCAGTAATCATGACAAATAAGTGAGTGTGTTTGATTCGTTTACTTATCTTCAGTGCTTCTAGTATTTGCTGGCCATTTTTCCCTTGCCCTAAATTATAATCACATAAAATGATGTCGTAGAAATTGAAGCGGCATTTATCCATAGCCTCTTCAGATGAGCTAGCCATATCAACATGATAGGCGCCAAATGATGACAGCATTAAACGAAGTGATGACCTGAAATTCTCAAAGTCATCTATAATCAGAAACCTTAACTTGGGGTAAAGCTTTTCTAGCTTGATAGGTTTCAGAATGCCTCCTATTTTCCTGAGGATTTAGATTCTAGATAATTTAGAATTTCATCAATTAAATTGTTCATAGAGTTGACTCTTTTTTGAGTATCAATATAACTGGACTCAATACGTTGTGTTGTAAACCAGGTAAATGTTGAGCCAAATAGTGCGAGCGCTAGAAATAAAGTGATAATGACCTGTGGCCAAGATACGTGTTGAGTCTTAAGTTTTAACTCTTCTTGTACTAAGCTTGTTTGTGAAAGTTCAATCTTGAGCGCTCTGTTTTCTTCGTGTAGTTCTTCATATGCTGTTTCTAGAGTTGATAGTCTGGCAAGAATCTTACTATGGCTAGTTTCTTTGATATTGCTTTCAAGGTTGCGTTGAACTTCTTGATAAATGGTCGGGACATTTTTCTCGTCATTTTTATTTAAACAAATACGACTAATCATTAAATATAATTTGTCTCTATCGATTTGCTTGGATATTACACCTGCTGCGCCAAGAGTATGAGCCTCTTCATAGTATTTATGAGCATGTTGAGATGTGTACATGATCACTGGTATGTGCTGAGTGTCCGGGTTGCTCTTGATAATCTTTAAAGTTTCAAAGCCATCAATGCCCGGCATCAAGTGATCTAGAAAAATAAAATCGGGTTGAAACCATGTAAGTTGTGAAATAGCGTCTTCACCCGAGGAGGCTTGCTCACAGTGAATGTCCATTTTTTTTAGAATTTTTGTTAGTAGCATTCTTGATGTGGATGAGTCATCTACAACAAGGGCGTTAATTTCAGACACGCTATTCTCTCGTTAATATGGTTTTTTGTGCATTTAGATTTTAGCAATTATGAACTATAACGGAAGCGCGTGGCTTAAATAATGTCTAAATTCACACTACATTATTAAATATAGCGTAAGTTTTATAAAAGTTTGCGTTTTAACTTGCTTCAAAGTTGCACCGCTAAGTGTATATCTGGATAATGTGCCACAAAATTGGGCGCATTAATAAACAGAGGTGTTAAGCGTGAGTAAAGAATTGATTGATAATTGTTTTTCAGATTGGAAAGATCGTGAAGCAACAGCAGAGGCGATGATACCTATTATAGGTCGTCTATATCGTCAAAATAATGTAGTAACTTCAATTTACGGTCGTGCTGTTATTAATCAATCTGTGATTGGTATTCTTAAATCTCACCGTTTCGTTCGTCAGGTTGAAGAAAAAGAATTATCTGTTCACGACACGTTTGCAGTTCTTCAGATTCTCGATACATTGAAATTAGGCCATGCCAGAATCGATATTGGTAAACTGGCTGTTAAGTTTAAGTATGCAGCTGAAAATATCTCTTTAGAAGAGTATTTAAGGCATGAGCTTTCTGATCTTGTTGGTAACTATGATGAGACAAAAAAGGCAGAGACCACGCAAACTAAAGATGTCGTCTTATATGGTTTCGGTCGGATTGGGCGTTTGCTTGCGCGAATTTTGATAGAAAAAGCTGGTGGTGGTACTAATTTACGACTTCGAGCTATCGTTGTAAGAAATGGCGGTGCGCCAAATGATTTAGAAAAACGCGCAAGCTTATTGCGTCGTGACTCAGTGCATGGTCCCTTCGAAGGAACTATTTCTGTAGAGGCTGAAACGAATACCATTATTGCTAACGGTAATCGTATTCAAGTTATTTACTCGTCGGGTCCGGATCAAGTAGATTACACTCAGTATGGTATTAATAATGCGATTGTTGTCGATAATACCGGTATTTGGCGTGATGAAGCAGGCTTAGGCTTGCACCTTAAATCTAAGGGTGCCGCTAAAGTTCTGCTGACAGCGCCAGGCAAAGGATCAATAAAGAATATCGTTTATGGTATTAATAATAACCAGGTTGAAGATGCAGATACTATTTTATCGGCGGCCTCTTGTACCACGAATGCTATTACGCCGGTACTAAAAGCAATTGATGATAAGTTCGATATCATTGATGGTCATGTTGAAACCGTTCATTCTTACACAAACGATCAAAACCTGATTGATAATTACCATAAAGGTAGTCGAAGAGGTAGATCTGCTGCCTTAAATATGGTTATTACTGAAACGGGTGCAGCTAAAGCGGTTGCCAAAGCGCTTCCAAAAATGGAAGGCCGTCTGACGGGTAACGCTATTCGAGTGCCAACACCTAATGTCTCTATGGCGATTTTAAATCTTAATATTACTACTTCAACAACTGTCGAAGAAGTAAATGATTATTTAAGACATATCTCGCTGCATTCAGAGCTTCAAAAGCAAATCGATTACCTGACTTCGGATGAAGTTGTTTCTACAGATTTTGTAGGTTCAAGACGGGCAGGTATCGTAGACTCGAACGCTACAATTGTGAGCGGGAAGAGGCTGGTTCTTTATGTTTGGTATGATAATGAATTTGGATATAGTGCGCAGGTAGTGCGTATCGTTAATCAGATGGCTGGGATTGATTATCCTTGTTTTCCAAAATAGTTTTCTGAGTATCTCAAAGCCAGCATATTTGCTGGCTTTTTTTTGTCTGAATTTAAGCTACTCTTCAATGGGTAAATACAAAATAAAGCGAGAATGCTTTGGTAAATACTCGGTTATTTTTAAGTCTTTATGTAGCAATATG
>JBFJZQ010000397.1:0-2981 GCA_041622015.1 Oleiphilaceae bacterium | reverse complement strand
CGAATAAGGCGAGCTAGGTTGATAGCAACTCTCCTCTGAAAATTTACCTGTCATGCCCAACTCGCCATAAACTTCATCCGTAGAAATGTGATGAAAGCGAAAAATTCTTTTCTTGTTTTCGTCAAGAGCTTGCCAATACCTGCGCGCAGCTTCCAGTAGTTGATAAGTGCCGATGATATTTGTTTGAATAAAGTCTGCAGAGGCGTTTATCGATTTATCGACATGGGACTCCGCAGCTAAATGCATGATTAGATCGGGTTTAGAGGCTCCGAATACTTGGTCTAATAAGACTTTGTCACAGATATCGCCTTGAACGAAAGAATACCGGGAATTACTTTCAACACTCGCAAGCGACTTTAGATTCGCGGCATAGGTTAGCTTGTCGATATTGACAACATTGTGTTGGGTGTTTTCAATCAAGAATCTAACTAAAGCAGAACCTATAAAACCTGCTCCCCCTGTCACCAGAATATTCATAAACCACATTTCCAAGACTTAAATTAATACAGCTTATACAAGCTTAGATTGCTTAAGCAAATATGTTGAATAATTTAAACTCTGGTGCTTATTTAGTTTCTTGGCACAGCTTTCGCAATAACACCTAACAACAACCAAAATCATAAAAAAGCGGAAGAGGTTTTCCTATAATGAGCACCCTGACACCCAAGCTTCAACCAGTTGTTAATGAATTTTCTGAAACCGAACGATCTGATATTGCTCGCCTTCTGATTCATGCTAATGATTTATATCAGATGTATAACAGCGCAGAGACCCCTTCTGAAAAACGCAAAACGTCTTTAGATAATGCCTTCAAGTTGATTACTCAGGTCATGAATGTCGCACCTAATAATGCGCCGGCGATGAACCTTTTGGGCCGAATCGAATTAGATCGCGGTAACATCACAACCGCATCCGCTTTATTTGATAAGTGCTTGAGCCATTCACCTGACAATACGCAATACCTTTGTAACAAAGGCTATTTACACATTATTGCCGATGAACCAGAACTTTCGATTGATTACTTCAATAAGGCGCTTTCCATTGATAAGTCTTATCAGAATGCTTTTTTAGGCATCGCCCGCGCACATCACGCTCTTCAAAGTTATGATATCGCCTACCTACACTATCGCTCATTAATAAATCACGGTTTTGACAGCGAGCCTATCCTTCAAGGCCTGCTAAGTTGCTGCTCTCAAATTAAAATTGACCAGTATCAAAAAGCCCTGGAGTTAGATTTATTTACTTTATTCGCTCAGCCTAA
The DNA here is from genome assembly GCA_041622015.1 of Oleiphilaceae bacterium. Taxonomy (GTDB): domain Bacteria; phylum Pseudomonadota; class Gammaproteobacteria; order Pseudomonadales; family Oleiphilaceae; genus PZPK01. The sequence goes on along the minus strand of JBFJZQ010000397.1, from coordinate 1,720 downwards.
CCTTCCACATGAACGATTAGGTCACTTTGCGGCATCTTTAATTTCTAAAAAATATGACCTTGAAAACCCTGAAGCGATCATAGATTTACAGACTGTAGCTGAAGATCCTCTGGTATATTTTTCATTATTAAAATGCGCACTACCTGACCCTTACGTTGAAGAATTCATTACCTTATTAAGACAAACCATTTTGCTAGAAGCCTTAGAATCAGGAAATCTAAGAGATGAACTTCAGGTACTTTCCATTGCTATCGGCGTGTATAACGAGCGGAATAATTATTCCCTCATAAGTGACACTCTTGAGCAGGAAAAAGTCGATTATCTTGATCAGTTACTAATACACACTTTACATCATGAATGGACAGTTGAAGATATTGCCGGCGCACTATTAATCGTCGGTATGTACCAAGCTTTCTTCTCTCAAAATTATGCAGTCAAACTAACCGCTATTGATCTAGAAGATTGGCCTTCTGCACTGCAACCTCTTTTGCAGTCTGCACTCTACAGAAGAGCAAACCGTGAGTCATTCAAACAGCAGTTCCCGGAGAAAAAAGAATCGCTACTGTTAGCCAAAGACGATCTGCCCGCGCCTTTTCCTCGCTGGCATAATTTGGACTTTTTTAATCAGCAATCACTCAAACAAGAACTGGTGAATAACTTCCATTTAAATGAAGCTGCTATGCCTGAACGCTTGCTTCTATTGGTTGCTGGCAAAAATGCTGCCCAAAGAGCCTTTGAGTATGCTCATCATTTTACCGATGTCGATATCCTGGCGGTTGAAAGTAATTTGGAAAACTTAGCGGAATGCCACCTGAGAGCCACCGAAGAAAAGCTAGGTAACGTGGTATTTTGGCCACAATCACTGGCTGAACGCTTTCTAAAAGATGGCAATACCTTGCATTTTGCATCTATTTCTCATGATTCAAAACTCATGACACCACAGTTTATTCACTTGATAGAGCAAAACTTGCATCAAGAAGGTGTCATGAATATTAAGTTGTCAGAATCTATTGATCCTGCAAGTTCAGATATTCGCACCTTGGTTTCGAAGCAAGAACTCAAAAATACAACGGCCAATATTAAAGCTTTACGTTCAACGATATTGTCAGACAAAGACAGTGCTTATTGGTCAAACCTGATCCATGAAGAATATTTTTATTCAGTCGATGGCTGCCGTGAAGTTTGGTTTAACCAGGAAAATGAACAGGAATTTCTAGAAAATATCCTTCATTTACTGGAAGCGCCTAGTTGGTCACTCGCGAAGGTATTGAACCATTATGGCAAAACGATATCGACGGCCTTAGCTGAAAAAAATCTGCAGAAGATTGCTAAGGAAAGATCGAAACACAGCGATTACTCCTTATATTTCATCAAGCAATAGCATGATAAACGCGCGACAGCTTTTTCTTGTTGCGCGTTTTTGCGTCTAGCACCCTTCAGAGGTCACTGCACAATTAGAATAAAGCCATTTCTCCTTCGAAATTTATCAAATTACAGCTGAATACAGCTGCTTTCTGGATAATTTTTAGCTCTAGATCTTCTTTATTTAATCAACTTCCTTATACTATGAAACAGTTAATTCAATGCTAGGAAGACCATGACTCAAAACACCAAACTAACACTTTCAAATTCAGACATTTCATGGCAAGAAAGTTTCAAAGAGATTCAATGCTATGTCGATGATCAAGTCACTGAAGTTTTAGGTCGTTTAGTTTCGGAT
>JBFJZQ010000396.1:0-2985 GCA_041622015.1 Oleiphilaceae bacterium | reverse complement strand
GCATCTTTACAAGGATGGCAGTATGCGATTGATAATACTGATGAAATAATTAATTTAATCATTGCAGAATATAACCCCAATCTAAATAAAGACAATTTAGTCACTGAAGCGATTCAGACCAAAAGATTGATACGCCCAGATTATATCCCGCTGGGAACAATGCATAGTATGCGATTTCAACGTATTGGCGAAACATACAAAATGTTGAATATGGCAAGTAAAGACAGCACTGTGAAGGGATTAACCATTGATCAATACCGAAGCATAAAAGAAGGTTTTTTTGGAAAATGGGCCGTTGCTGTAGGTGTGTTTATATTTTTACTATCTATTTTGCTAATGGTTTTTTATTACATCAATAGAAAGTTAAATGAGCGCGTTCAAGAAAGAACCCTTGCCTTAGATAAATCTAATTCCCTCTTGGAAAAACATGTAAAAGATATTCAAGAAAAAAATAAAGAACTCGAGCTCGCAATGGATCAAGTTAATGCCGCAAATCAGGCCAAAAGCACATTTCTGGCCAATATGAGCCACGAAATAAGAACACCAATGAATGGAATTTTTGGCTCATTACAGTTATTACAAAAAATGGACTTAGATAAACTGGCCCATAAACTAGTAAATAGCGCATCATTTTCTACTCAGAGTTTATTAGTGATCATTAATGATATTTTGGACTTTTCAAAAATTGACTCCGGCAAATTAAACGTAGCTAACATTGCCTTTGTTTTAACTAAAATTGTCAGCTCATTGGAACAAGATGTAGCGACTTTGTTAAAAGATAAAGAGGTAAAATTTAAGCTATTAATGGTAGAAGATATGCACAAGTACTGGTATGGAGACCCGGTAAGAATTAAACAAATACTTCTAAATATGCTATCAAATGCCGTTAAATTTACCGACCAAGGAAAGGTTACCTTGGAGATAGCATTTGATAAAACCTTCAACATAAAAGTATCGGACACAGGTATCGGCATGAATGCAGATATGATGTCTCGCCTATTCGGCCGCTTTGAACAAGCAGACAGCTCTACCACACGAAAATACGGCGGTACGGGTCTCGGATTTTCTATCACTCGCTCACTGATAGACTTAATGGGTGGAAAGATTGATGTTACTAGCGAAGTCGGCAAAGGCACTCATATTGCCATTTCATTACCTTTAAGCAAAGCCGAACCAGAAGAGTTATGTATGACAGAGTTAGTTGAATTGAAGTTATTAAAAACCAAAAATGTATTATTGGTAGAAGACAATAAAATTAATCAATTGATCGCATCAACCATGCTTGAATCAATTGGGGTAAACGTCACCGTTGCTGAAAATGGAAAATTAGCATTAGATGAAATAAACAAAACCAAATACGACTTGATACTAATGGATATTCAAATGCCTGTTATGGATGGCATAAGCGCGTGTCGGATTATACGCCAATCCAATAATGAGTTACCTATCGTGGCACTGACGGCAAATGTGATGTCAGACGATGTAGCAAGCTATAAAGAAGAAGGCTTTAACGACCATATTGGAAAACCGCTTGATCTAAACGACTTAATAAGGGTGCTAGCACAATATTTATCGGAATCGTAAAGCAATAAAATCACAAAAATAGTTACACCATAAATCGCCCTATCCAACACAACACAAATCAAATGCACTCTACCTAACCTACTGAAATAGAGGTTTCAACTAGAGCGTACAATCGCAAAGCAAAACTTAGTCATAAAAAGTGCCAAAACTAGTCATAGGCATCGGGTGGCTAAGAGGCTTGAACAAGGTGAAAGCGGTCTTTCGAGTTTTGTGCTTTTAGAGGTGGTCGCGACATGAACGGTCACTAAATCCTTATGTTGGTTTGGCCTATTTATCTTGATTGAAATTACAAGTGCTTTGTTGTTAAAGCGATACATGATTAAGTAACCATAAACCGCTAGGTATGAGCTATTAGCGAAACTTATTAGACCTTCCGAAACCACGAGTTAGAAACCAGTAAGCGATACCTTTTAGGAGCTTCGTTATGATTCTCATTTGCTGAAAAACTAATTTAGTCTTTCAGCTTACAATAAAATGGTATTTTTATGTTTTATTTTTTGAGATAGAAACTATCTTGGCTAATAATATAAAGTAATAGATTGCATTTCGCGATCTTATAAGATCAAACAAAAAAGAGCTGTAATGAAACTCTACTTATTAAACCGCTTTGTGTTTCTGTTTTTATTATCCTTTCATGCTCATTCTGAAGTGTTTACCTTTGTTGTTGCTGATGATGAACCACCTTATAGCTCAATATCTGAAGGGGTAGCTGTAGGCATCATTCCTGATATTATCAACTTAGTCTTTAATTACCTTCCTTCCCATCAATTAAAGTTGGAAGCATTTCCATGGGCTAGGGCTCAAGTAGAAGTAAAGCTTAGCAGAGCGGACGGCTTCTTTACTTATCCATCACTTAGCCGTAAAGACTATGCCATATTTACTTCAAACACAGCATACACAGAAGATTATGGCTATCTAATTTATAGTCTGGACAATATTAATCGCGGTGTTATTGAATCTGCAGCGAGTTTCGAGGGCTTAAAAAGTGTCAAGGTTATCACTAAAACAGGTGCAGAATGGGTGTCGGATAACATTCCCGAATATATCCAAAAAGTAAAAACAATTAAGTCAGATATCATGTTTCACTTATTATTTCTAAGAAAACAGGGAGACTTTATAATTATGCCTCCAGAAGAGGCCTCTTATAAAGCTAAAGTTCTGGGCTATCAGGATAAGCTTGCCTACCGACAGGTTAATTTTATTAATGACGCCTTGATCCCATTCCATATCGGCATTCGCAAATCACACCCTCTTGCTAAAGACTTTATATCAGAGGTTGATGCCGTTTTGGGAAATGATCAGTTTTTAAAAGAAGTTAAAAAGATACAGAGTAGCTATCGTTAAAGCTTATGATATTTTTCTATTAACAAGAGTTTAAAGGGTCGGTGACAAATAAGATGC
>JBFJZQ010000395.1:0-2985 GCA_041622015.1 Oleiphilaceae bacterium | reverse complement strand
CGCCGCTCATATTTACAGACGCGGCAGCTAAAAAAGTTAAACAGTTAGTTGAAGAGGAAGAAAACCCAAACCTTAAACTAAGAGTTTACGTGACGGGTGGCGGCTGTTCAGGCTTTCAGTACGGCTTTACCTTTGATGAAGATATGTCAGAAGATGATACCGTGGTGCCCAATCAAGGCGTTAAGCTACTTGTAGACTCTATGAGTTACCAATATTTGGTTGGCGCGACAGTTGATTACACGGAAGGTTTAAAAGGCTCGCAGTTTTCAGTAACCAACCCTAACGCAGAAACAACCTGCGGATGTGGCTCAAGCTTCAGTATCTAATAACGCCTTCACCGCTTTTCTTAATATCGTTTCGAATTGTTTTTTTCCGGTTAAATTTAAGTGCTTCAAACAAAGCTGATAGTCTTTGTTTTGAAGTACTTTCATCACTAATATTGTTTGAAGGTCTAAATTTAATGTATCCCATTCTTTTGTCATGATTTTAGACAAGACATATTCAAAAACATCTAAATCACTTTCTTCATAGGGCCTGAATGAGTTCGCAAAGGCTTTCAGCTTGATTTGATTAATGGGCGATTTATTGAGTTCAAGGTCAGAGAAGGATTGAACAATATCAATTACGAACTCAAGCCCTAGATTCTGGTGAGTTCGATTTAGGTTAAATTTGAATGCCGCGAAAAATTCCTGAGAGTGTTGAATGAATAACTCTGAGGCTGAGAGAGAAATAGCGCGCATCATCATCGCTGACTGAAGCCCGCTTGAGCCATCGATTTTAGAGCCTAACTTAAGCAACTTGAAGTGATTCTTTTGCCAAAAAGAAAATAACTCGGTGCTTAACCCATAGCTTGTAGCGACCGAATCAATATTATTTTGTTTCGCAAATTCATATAAATGATCAAGCAAAGCTGAACCAATACCCTGTTGTTGAAAGTCAGGGTGAACAGCGATTCGCATGACTCTATAGCAGGTCTGTTCGAGAAATTTAGCATCAGCAGAACTGGCGCATAATGCTTGGGGGAATAATTGGCCGCGGGGTCTGCGTTCTCCGAAAATGATCCCTTGAGCTATCGCTTCTGACTGAATACCCCCTTCTTCAATGGTCAGACTGACACCCACAATACTGTTGGTAAAAGAACTGGTCGCAGAGTCAAGCTGAGGCTTGTCTTCTAAGTATGCAATGATGATGTTGACTTTAGGGTGATCGAGAATGAGTCTTATATCAGAAGGTGAAGTTTGGTAGTGAGCAATTACTAATAAAGAGACTATCTGTTTTAGAATTAGTTCATTTTTATGCAGCGATTGCTGGTCGATCAAGGTTGTTTTTATCAGGGGAAACAAGCTTTCTTTCTTAGGTAAATTGATATGCTCGTTAAGGTGAGTCTGAAATAATTCTGTATTTAGTAATAAAACGTTGAAAAACCATGTTTCTAGCGGATCATGCTCTTGCCAGCGTATAGGCGTATATAAAGAAATAGCCTGCCATTGCGGGCGAATGTTAGAAAGCGTTTCGTGAAACCGTATGGCAAAGCCTTGACCATTGCCCTCATAACCATGAATGGTGGTGGCATAAACTAGTCTGGGGTAGTGCTTGAGTAGAGTTGTTAAAATAGAGGTCGGAATTGCTGCAGCTTCATCAATAAACAGCAAGTGGCATGAGGGCAGTTCACCTAGCATTGAGTCTAGTGCTACAAATTTAAATGAACTCAATGCCTCCTGAACATCATTTTCATTTGAAAAATGCCGTTCTATTTCAATTTTGTAGTGCTTAAATGCCGCATCACATGTCTTTTTACTGGGCCCTGTAATGATCATTTTGTGTTTAGCGGTAATGTAAACCTGAGCTGCTGCGATCCCTAAAACACTCGATTTGCCTCTGCCTCGATTAGCTTTGATCACTAATGGTCTGTGTCGGTGTCCAAAAGATACTTTCTTAATTGCTTCAATTGCATCTTTCTGATCGGCGCTGGGTAATTTAACAGGTAATGCTGGTGTTTTAGTCGTAACGCATATTTTTACTAAGGGTTTGGCTTCTTCAACAATGCAGATATCATCCGAGCTTCTCAAATGATTAACTAAGCGCTGTAAAAAAAATGTATGGCACAAGTTTACGCTGGCCTTATCTGAACACATTCGAAGATAATCAGGGTCGGGTGACCTTTGAAAAGATTCAAGCTCAGGAAGTAATAGAAAAAAAAGCCCACCTCCTTTGACTAGTCCAGATGCAATACCAAAAGAATCTGGGTTGATGCCAGAAAAACCATCCCAAATAAGGATTTCGTATTCCGTTCCCAAGACCTGAGAAAGTTTTTCCGGCCTTTGCGTATGTATATTCGTGAGCTGTATTTGGTTTGAAACTAATAGACCCGATTTGGTATTGGCGTGCGACAAATATTCTTTAAGTAAATTCATGCACCAAGGATTTGACCCTGAGAATACGACCATCCGTCGATGAAAGCTTTGTTTCGCAAGGGTGTGTATAGCTTCTATAGCTTGTATGATTTGGTCGCTGGTAGCTGTCATATGTGAAATAGTTATCAAATGGATTTTTGATTATATGAGAAAGACAGCAAAAAAGAAGCTTGGCTTATGAATTGTAAAGAAAGCAACATCAATTGGGCACTGGATAAAGGAGATAATGTAGCTATTCTAAATGACGGATTAATCACTTCTTAAGGTAAACATAATAGCTAATGAAAAAAGATGCAGCGCCGCAACGAACGCAATTTATTATGATGTTTTTTGCTTTCGCATTTGGAATGATTTTATCTAACCTGATAAACACTCATAGCGAGAAGAGTAAAGATAAACCTAAGCAAGAGATATTATTTATTTACAAAGGTATCGAAAAAACTCTAAACGATATAGTTGAGTCAGATCAAAAAGAAATTAGTCAACTAGATCAGAAAAAAATAAAGCTTATTGAAAAAGCAGCCTTGAGACAATTCTTTTCAGATGAAGCAAATATAAGCGGGTTGGATCT
>JBFJZQ010000394.1:0-2985 GCA_041622015.1 Oleiphilaceae bacterium | reverse complement strand
TTTCTAAAAGCCAGTGAACAAGCCGGATTCCCACTAACGAATGACTTCAATGGTGCGCAATTTGAAGGCGCAGGCTATTACCAGTTTACGATTAAAGATGGTGAACGTTGCGGCGTGTCTAGCGCCTACTTGAAACCTGCCAGTCTTAGAGAAAATTTAATGATCGAATGTGAAGCCTTCGTCAATAAAATACTCTTCAAAGATAAAGTTGCCAACGCCGTTGAATATACCCAAAATAATGAAACCCATATCGTTAAAGCGAACAAAGAAATCATTTTATGCGGCGGCTCTTTTAATTCACCACAAACGCTCATGCTATCAGGCATTGGCCAGAAAGAAGAGTTAGAAGAACACGGTATTGATGTCATTCATCACCTACCGGGTGTGGGTAAAAATCTACAAGAACATGTCGATGCCTGTGTATTGGTTGAAAGCAAATTGAAAGACGGTTTCTCCACCAGCCCTTCCGGCTTATTAAAAATGCTGCCCGATACGCTTAAATATTTCACGTCCAAAAAAGGCAACCTAGCGAATTCCATCACTCAGGCCGGTGCATTTTTAAAGTCCAGCCCTGAAGAGGAAGTGCCAGACATTCAAATGCATTTTGTACCCTTGTTATTTGACGATTGCGGTCGCGACTTAGGCTTGCTGTCCAAGCATGGTTATTCCCTTCACGTGTGTGTGCTGCGCCCTAAAAGCCGCGGCAAAGTAAGCTTGAGATCAAACAACCCGAGAGAAGCAATCAAAATAGATTTCAACTTCTTTTCTGCCCCAGAAGATGCAAAAACCTTAGTCAATGGTATTCGAGTTGCACGAAAAATTCTGGCCAGCCCTGCCTTTGATAAGCACCGTGGAAATGAAATTCATCCTGGAATGGAAGTAGAGTCAGATGAAGAGTTATTACAAAAGTGCAAAGACAAACTGGGTTTGGTCTACCACCCAACAGGCACCTGTAAAATGGGACGAGACGCCATGGCTGTGGTTGATCACGAACTCAGAGTACATGGCGTGAAAAATTTGAGAGTGGTGGATTGCTCAGTCATGCCCACCTTAGTCAGTGGCAATACCAATGCCCCCATTATTGCCATGGCAGAAAAAGCAGCAGACATGATACTCAGACCGCAAACACAACCCCTTCTGAAAGCGGAACATAATGCTCTCGAAAATGCCTAATGCCGCGACAAGGACATATGTAAAAAATGACTCGCCAGCAAGATAAACTTAACACCTTAGCTGAATTAACTGAATCTTCGACACCCGCGTTCTTTAATAGTCTTTCAGAAGAGCACTTAACTGAACTAGAGGTCTATCTGGAAGCGGTTATTCAACATAGAGAAGCAGGCCTTGCTAAGTTATTTGAATCCATGTCGATGATGATGAAATTCGTTCCAAACTTTATCCTGCATGCCATTACACCCAAATATATTGAGCCCTCGATAGCAGCCAGAATCACCAGTAAATTAACGGTTAAACAGGCGCTTGGCGTCACCTCAGGTTTACCCATCGAGTATATTGGCGACACGTCTGCTTATCTTGACAGCCAGCTTGCGGCAGAAATTATTGCAGGAATTAAAAAAAACCGTATCGAACCGCTATTTGAATATTTAGTAAACAACCACCCTCTTAAATCACTAGATATATTTGAACATCTTTCCAAAGATTTACTACGAATCGCTAAGCCTCTTCTACCTAACAAGCTAACTGAAGAAACTAATATAAGCGCTGCACGTCGAAATATTTTAGATACTATTCAAAAGCTATAATCACTCTAAATAAAGTACTTGTGATAAAAACAGAGAATCTATTACGATACTATCAAGCTTCACAAGTGCCGGTAATTTCTTTCATCACATCAATACTTTCTTGTTTATTTAAAGGTCTTTCTAATGCATCAACCTACACTCTTTCAAGATAGAGTTAACCTAGCTTTCACATATCTTCTGCTGAGCGCTTGCATGTTTCTTGGTGCATGCAGCCATTTTGAGCATCATGATCATGGTTTAGCAGCAACCAATGAGAATAGTGCATCAAACCCAGTACTAGAAAAACCTCTGACTATCAACCTTAATGGCAATAACAAGTGGTTAATGGATGCACATACAAGGTCTGTTACTACCGAGATGATGAGCAGGTTTTCCGCTTTAGATCTAACACAGCAAAATCAAGAATCATTAGCTCATTTAGGTGAACAGTTAAGTCAAGATCTCGATAATTTAATTCAAGGCTGTACCATGAAAGGTGCTGCACACAATGCACTGCATGAATTTTTAATGAGCTACATGCCTGCTCTAGAAAATCTCAAAACAACTGGAAGCATACATTCAGCTAAACATGTTCAGCACTTACTAGCAGAATTTACGCAATATTTTGAATAAAAAAATTTCAGACCAGCAACTACTTGCAAGCTTACAACGACTCGAACGCCTAGCTGATCTAACAGACAGCCGCTTTCGTATTCCTTTCACCAACGTTCGCTTTGGCCTTGACTCACTTATTGGCCTCATTCCCGTTGTTGGTGATGGTATAAGCTTAATTATGTCGTTCTACTTACTTATTGAAGCGTCAAAACTAGGCACGCCATTCTCATTAAAAACCAAAATGCTTGGCAACATAGTCCTAGACTTACTAATCGGTTTAATCCCATTGGTAGGCGATGCAGCAGATGTTGTCTTCAAAGCGAATAACAAAAACATGAAGCTCTTGCTTACGCATATTAATCAGGACTTTCAGAACAGAAGCGTCATGTCTGAACCTGAAAAAGGTAGTTATATCCCTAAGCTTCTTGTTCTATTAGTCCTAGCGTTAATAGTTTCACTGGGCATCTATTATGGGCTTCTAAGCGCATGAAAAGCATATTATACTCAGCTGCGATCTCACAGACCCCAAGAATATTAGAACCTTAGTTAGTAAAGTTTATGCTATACCAGTAAGTTTTTATTCAAAATCCACGTTAGCACAAGGCATTAAATCAACGTCAGCAATTGT
>JBFJZQ010000393.1:0-3007 GCA_041622015.1 Oleiphilaceae bacterium | reverse complement strand
TTAAATTAGATGATGTCCGTGAAGCCTTATCTGAGATTGGCGTTCAGGGCATTACAGTCACTGAGGTTAAAGGTTTTGGTCGTCAAAAAGGTCACACTGAGTTATACAGAGGTGCTGAATATGTTGTCGACTTTCTTCCAAAAGTAAAACTAGAAATTGCGATAAGTGAAGATATGCTAGATAAAGTAATTGAAGCGGTTATGAATGCAGCAAATTCTGGCAAGATTGGTGATGGTAAAATCTTTGTTTCAAATCTTGAGCAAGTTATTCGTATTCGTACCGGTGAAACGGGAAGTGATGCGGTTTAAACGAGATTTTAAACTGTTAAAAAAAAGCACCTACTAAAGGTGCTTTTTTATGCCTATAAAAGAATAAAAGAGTCACTTAAAACTCTAATACAGACCTAGCTATTTATTTAAATTTATTGAGCTAAGCTTAATGCTTGTTTTGTTTTAGCACCTTAGCTTTATGAAGTAATTCTTTAGCGCGATCAACCACAGGCAAATCAATCATTTTGCCTTTAAATTCAACCGCCCCTTTTCCTTGCGCTAAGCCTGCTTCAAATGCGACAAGCAGCCCTTGAGCGTGCGCAACTTCCTCATCTGAAGGCGTTAATTCTTCATTCAACACTTCTACTTGTTTAGGGTGAATACAGAAAGCGCCGACAAAACCTAATTGTTTGGCAAATTTAACCGTCTCTCTAAAGGCATCAATATCGCTATAATCAGCAATTGATCCCGGAAAGCCAAGCGGCATAATATTTGCCCTTCGACATGCAAAAGCAAGCATCTGATTAGGTAATAACAAAGTTTGAGGAAGCGGTAACATGCCGGCCGTTGCTGAGAAATCTTCAGAACCCAGCGTCATCGCAACCACTCTTGGGTGAGCTTGGGCAATTTCATCTAGCACAGGTAAAGCATCCACTGACTCTATCATCGCAATAATAGCGGTATGACCTTTAGGCAAACCGCGCATTTGCTCTAATGCATCAATATACTCAGCAAACTTTTGGAGCTGTTTTGCCGTTTCAACTTTCGGTATAACTATCGCACTAACCGATTCATCAATAGAGGCTTCTATATCTCCCATGGCATATCGTTCGTCTAAATTGATACGAACCAAGGCTGCTGCCCCCCCTTGGCTAACGGTCTTGGCTGCAGGAATAACGCACTCTCTGGCCATTTCTTTTTGCTCAAGCGGAACGCTATCTTCAAGATCTAAAATATAAGCGTCCGCACCGCGTGTATGAGCCTTTGCAACAAATTTTTCAATGTGAACAGGGATAAAAAGAGCTGTTCTCCAGCCCGGATATACAAGTTTTTCCATCGTCAATCTCTTATTTAGCTAATGTTGCTTGAATCGTCATACATAGAGAACCAGACTCATCCGCCGACCATAAAGACAAAGCTTTACCGTCTCGCTTAGCAGAGACACTGAACGCAGCGGTGTCAAATGTGGGCCTCACCGCTCTGAATTTAAAGCTACTTAAAGTCGCTTTCGCAAAATGCTGCCTTTTTAATTCCAAGAGCAAGGTGACTAGCAATGGCCCATGCACAACCAGTGCAGGGTAAAACTCTTCATCAACAGCATAATTTCTGTCGTAATGAATACGATGACCATTGTAAGTAAGTGCAGAATACCTAAACAAAAGCACAGGATCGGGCTTAACCAGTTGCATAAAATCCAGGTCAGCCGGAGCAGATTTCCCAGGTAACATTTCAGTTCGTTCAGTTGGCTGGTCTCGATAAACAATATTTTGAACTTGAGAAATGCATAATTCGTCATTTTGAGAAATTTCATGACGAACATTCACGAATACCAAGGTACCGGTACTTCCCTCTTTGAGTTCAACGGATTCAATGGTTGAAAGACGTGTCGCAGCTTGACCAATAATCAAAGGTTTATGGCACTCTACATCCCCACCAGCCCACATTCTTCGTGGTAATGGAACAGGCGGCAGAAAACCACCTTTGTCTGGATGGCCATCAACACCCGTAGCATCCCCTCTAGGTGTTGGTAAGAAATACAACCACTCCCAGAATGTAGGTAGTTCATCTCCTTTTTGCGGAATCGTATCGTTATTTAAGGCCGCAGCAAGTGCTTGTGCAGGAAATAGCGTAATATCATCTTCTTTGGTTTCTTGTTTTCCAACCCAACCTTGTAGATTGGCAATATCAATATCCGTCATTATTATTTTCCCCAAGATTTATGATTTATTTTTTTACTGCTAATTAAGTAACTTTGTTTTATTGAGTTCCAGCTGCTGAATGAATGAACTACATGAGAGAGTTTGTAAAACATTCAAGATTATGTCCTGACTTAATCAGAAGAATTTATGCCGAAAAGATCCAGTAACCATTCTGCTTTATGCTGGCTACCTTCTTCGGCTGCCCGACGAACCTGAACAGTCGGTTCATGGATTAATTTATTGGTTAAACTTCTCGCCAATTGCGCCAACACAATATCTGGATCAGCACCACTTTTTAACGCATTTAAACCTTTTAACAACTCCCTTTGCTGCAAAGTTTCCGCTTGTGACCGAAAACGTTTTAAAGCGTCGCCAACACCGGAAACACGCTGATGACTAATAAACGCTTCACACCCTTGACGAATATACTCCTCTGCTTCTAACGCTGCACCTTCTCGTGACTTTAAACTTTCATCAATGACACCTTTCAAATCGTCCACGGTGTATAAATAGACATCGGCTAAATCAGCAACTTGTGGTTCTATATCTCGCGGAACGGCAATATCTACCATAAAAAAAGGTCTATGCTTACGTATCTTTAACGCTCTTTCTACAGCCCCTTTGCCTAAAATAGGTAAAGTGCTAGCCGTAGACGCAATTACTATGTCTGCCTGTTCCAACAAATCGGGTATATCGCCTATAAGCGCGGCTTCTCCACCCACAAGATCTGATAGATCTTGTGCCCTTGCAAGAGTTCGATTGGCGATGATAATTTTTTTTATACCACCCTGCTTTAAATGACGAGCAACCAATTCAGTG
>JBFJZQ010000392.1:0-3009 GCA_041622015.1 Oleiphilaceae bacterium | reverse complement strand
GCTATCACTTTATCTATCCGGGTTGTGGTTATGGCGGCTCGTGTTTCCCTAAAGATGTCCAAGCGTTGATAAGAACCTCTGAGCAAAATGACTATCAGCCTAAAATCCTTCAAGCGGTTGAAGCGGTCAATGATAAGCAGAAATATAAACTGCCGACTTTAGTTAAACGCCATTTTGCAGAAGATGTGTCTGGTAAGACCTTCGCACTATGGGGCTTGAGTTTTAAACCGAATACCGATGATATGCGTGAAGCATCTAGCCGTGTGTTAATGGAAGAGTTGTGGGCAGCAGGCGCAAAAGTGCAGGCTTATGACCCGGAAGCAATGGAAGAGACGCAACGCATTTATGGTGTGCGCGATGATTTAACCTTAGTCGGCACTAAAGAAGCTGCTTTAAAAGGTGCAGATGCCTTAATTATTTGTACTGAGTGGCAACACTTCAGAGCACCTGATTTTGATTTGATAAAATCTCACTTGAAAACTGCTGTTATTTTTGATGGTCGAAACTTATTTGAACCTAGCCGAATGACCAAGAAAGGTTTTGTTTATTATGCAATTGGTCGTGGTGAGAGTGTTAAAGGGTAGGCACTGAAAAGCTACGTGCTGGAAAAACTATGTACTGAAAAACCGAGCGCAAATAAAGCTAATATAGGGTGCGCTCGCGCACCGTTTATTTAAAATGAATATAGGCTTTTAAATAGCAAAGTTGCCACAGATTTATTTTTAGGGTGGTTGGCTGCGGTGCGCAAGCACACCCTATAATATGTTCCTTAGTGCTTCTGCTTGCCCCTTTGGCAGCGTTCACGTACTCTTCATTTTTTTATTCAACGTTACGAACTATTCAACCAATGTTTTCATATTTTAACCTTACGTTTACTGCAATATTCTTAAAAGTTTCTATTTTAACCATATCTATATGCAGCTCAGTTTTAGCTTCTCCCTGGATTTCTGTGGGTGAAACTCGCCTAAAGCAAAATTTACATTTGCTAAACGATACGGGGGCGATGTCAATGTCACTGACGACTTGGCCAATTATGTGGGCGGATGTGCAGTCTGCCTTAGCCAAGGTTGATGAGTCCCAGTTGAATAAAGCCCAATTAATGGCAATGAAAGAACTTCAATTTGAAATGCGCTTCCAAACTAAAAAACAAATGAAACGTTCATTAGAACTAGCCGTTTCCTCATCTCGTACTGTGTTTAGAGATTTTTCGGGTCAAGAATATGAAAAAGGTAGAATTAGTCATCTGTTTGATTGGGATGGGGAAGATCTTGCTTTCAAACTTCAGGCAAATTTAACGACTGACCCCGGTGACGATGCTGTGGAGTCTCAGTTATATGGTTCCTACTTTGCGGGTGTCATGGGGGAGTGGATTCTTGGAGTGGGGGCCATTGATCGTTGGTGGGGGGCGAGCTCTCAATCGAGTCTGATTTTAGGGAACAATTCGCGGCCTGTGCCAGGCGTTTTCTTTCGCACTAAAGGTGCCCAAAACTTCGAAACTCCATGGTTATCCTGGCTTGGTGATTGGCAGTTTGTTTCTTTTATTGGTCAACTAGAAAGTAATCGTGTCATTTCTAAAGCTAAATTAACCGGCATGCGTTTTACCTTTCAACCTTATGACAGTCTCGAACTAGGTTTGTCACGAGCCATGCAGTGGGGGGGCGAGGGGCGAAGTGAATCCTTGTCTACATTTATTAAATCGCTGACTTCTCAAGGTGAAAATTCATCAGAGCAGGCGGGTAATCAATTAGCAGGTTATGATTTACGCTATGCATTTCTTAGAAAACCTTCTTACGGCATGGCATTTTACGCTCAGATGATCGGAGAAGATGAAGCCGGCTACTTGCCCGCCAAATTTCTTGCTCAATTAGGCGTGGAGTCGAGCATATCTTTAAGCTCGGGCAATAATTTAAATATGTTTATTGAACATACAAATACCAAGGCCGGTGCTTTTGGCAATTCCACGCCGAATGCGGCTTATGGGCATTCCGTTTATCAATCGGGTTATCGTTACCGTGGCCGGTCTTTAGGTGCTAGCTATGATAATGATGCTAAAGTCGTTTCACTAGGCGTCAGTTACCAATTAATGGATGCTTCGCAGCAGTTTTCGGGTGTGATCAGTAAAGTCGAATTGAATACCGATGGTAGTCAAGGTGGCAATACGGTGAGTGCGGCTGCTACAGAATTATATTCTTTAAATTTGGCCTACCAGCGCCTGGTCTTCAACGGAAAATTAGCTGTAAATGCAAGTTACCTTAGCGAATTACCTGATCTTCTAGAGAATGATCATGATAAATTCAATTTGGGTATAGCGTGGACGTATCGTTTTTGATATACAGATTTCAGTACAAGAATATTGAGTAAGTAATTGTAGCTGTTCGGTATTTGGCTATATTATTTGCTTAAAAAAGCGAGTAAATTGTTTGGTAAATGGCTTTCAACTTGGTTAAAATTGAATCAGGTAATATTTATACCCCTCCATTGCTTTAGAGTTAATTAGCGTAATCGATTAAAATTACAGACTTCTAAGTAAAAAAGATAAGATAAGATAAGGAATCATCTTAGGTGCTGAATAAACTGCTGTATTTACCTCGCTACCAAAAACGCCTAGTTTCTGTGTTTGTCGATTCGATTAGTTTACCTTTTGCATTATGGTTAGCTTTAAGTCTGCGTCTTGATACCTTCTATATCCCCTCTAATTTATCAATAGTGTCGGTTTCTTTTACCACCGTCTTAATTAGTATTTATGCTTTCGCCCGCTTGGGTTTATACCGCGCAGTGATTCGTTATATGAGTAATCACGCCATGGTAGCCATCATTTGTGGCGTTGCCATATCCACGTTAGTTTTATCTGCCCTGGGTTTCTTGTTAAGTGCGCCACTTCCTCGTTCTGTACCGATTATCTATGCCTGCCTGGCTTTAATTTTTGTAGGTGGCACCAGAATGATTGCGCGTTCATTAGTCCATCGAAAAATGATGCAACCTAAAGAACGGGTGATTATCTATGGTGCG
>JBFJZQ010000391.1:0-3026 GCA_041622015.1 Oleiphilaceae bacterium | reverse complement strand
TTTCGTGGCATGATGACTCAAATGTTACAGCAGGATCATCATCAACTGACCATTGCTGAAAACGGTCAACAGGGTCTCAATTTGGCGAAAAATAAAAGTATTGATTTAATCATTACTGATATTCTAATGCCTGGTATGGATGGTATAGAGCTGATTAGAGCATTAAATTCATCAGGCAATAAAATACCTATTATTGCTGTCTCAGGAGGTCGACGACTGATAACGGCAGACTTTAATCTAGAGTCAGCTTCTTTGATCGGTGTTTGTGCAACACTATCAAAACCGTTTGCACGAAATGACCTTCGTAATGCCATTAAAGAGGCGCTAGCATGAAAAAAGACCCTCAAGCTGAACCGATCATTATTGCGATCTCTAATCGAAAAGGCGGTACAGGAAAAACAACCGTATCAGTTAACTTGGCTGCGACCATGGCAGGCCTTGGTAAAAATGTATTGCTGATAGATTTAGACTCTCAAGGTCATTGCGCTGTTGGCTTGGGTATAAAACCAGGAAAAGACAAACCAAAAATACATCATCTGTTTCGTGATAAGAGCATTAAACTTATCGATACGGTGATTGAATCCCAATACCCAAGGCTGTCCATTAGTCCCGCAGACCAATCGTTTGAGCATGGGAGCGGTATTCGAGATGAAACAATCCTGACTCAAGCGCTCAATTCTGTAGATATTGTGAGCCGTTTTGATGTCATCATTATCGATACGCCGCCTTCATTTGACTTATTACTTTTAAATGCACTTACGGCGGCTCAATGGGTACTCATCCCTTTTGTGCCACATCACTTATCGTTCGAAGGTGTTAGGCAGCTTACAAGAGTGTTATTTAAAGTAATGTCGACATCGAATCCAAAATTAAAAATTCTAGGTTTTTTGCCGATGATGGTGGCGAAGCATATTCGTCAGCACAGAAGCACTATTGGCCATATCGCCAATGATTTTGGCGCTCATCGGGTATTAGAGGGCGTTCGAAATGATATTCGTTTAGCAGAAGCATTCGCGGCAGGCTGCCCCATACATTATTACGGTGCAAAGTCTCGTGGCGCAGAAGATTTTATTAGGCTAGGTAAGTCCATAAATAAATTGATTAGTAACACTAAAGTGCCCGAAAAAGCAGGCACTTAAAACGCTAAAAAGTGTGGCTCACTGTGCGGTTTTTTTCATAATGTAGCCTATGCGTAAATGTAACCTGAATAGTCTCTTTAGTGCTAGGCGTAAGAGGTAGCCAATGTTTTTTTGCCACCAACTACGAAGCTTGACGTGTAGATCCAGCGCTTAATATCAAAAGAACTCAAGAAAATAATAAACACTAACCGGAGAGTCAATTATGTCAATTTATAGATTAATCTATGCCAGCAAGGTGTCAGAAAGCGTTAAGGAAAAGGACATTCAAGCTATACTTGAAACGGCAAACACAAAGAATAAAGCACTGAATGTAACGGGCGGTCTGTTCTTTAATTACAAGTATTTTTTACAGTGCTTAGAAGGCTCACGTGAAAATGTCAGTAGCATTTATCACGCTATTGTGAAAGATACCCGTCATGAATTAATTACAATGATAGATTTTCAGGAAATTCAGCAGCGTGACTTTAGCCAATGGTCCATGGCATACCTTTCGCACTCTACAGTAAATAACGCAGTTATATTAGAGTATTCGTCGGCAGATACTTTCAACCCCTTTGAAATGACCAGTGATAGTTGCTATCGCCTGATGTTGCAATTGAGGGAGTCAGCACCTCAGTTATAATAGAAAGGGCTCGAAGTGAGCCCGACTAAAAGTATTTAACACTGAAGCTTGTTAAATACTGCCACAGTTATTTGGGGCTAGAGATATTGTTAGTGCTTAATATTGACTTGCCTACCGATAAAATTCGTTGCGGCTATTAAGCCCAAACATAGTCAACAGAGTCTAGTGATTATCGACAATATTTTGGGCATCTTGGATGGGCATATGCCGAACATCTTTGCCTTTCACGATATAAATAACATGCTCTGCCAAGTTACAAGCATGATCACCAATTCTTTCTAACGCACGCAACACCCACATCACATTATGAATTTGTGAAATACTGCGTGGATCTTCCATCATAAAGGTCATGAGTGAGCGCATTGCGGACTTGTATTCAGTATCAACCGCATGGTCTTCTTTGATGATTTGTAGCGCAAGATCCACATCGAAACGAGCAAAGGAGTCCAATGCAGTATTGACCATTTTGCCAACATGTTCTGAGATATGACGAATTTCAACATAGCCGCGGGGTGCTTTGCCTTCTGCTGTTAATCGAATAGCCAGTTTGGCTATTTTAGAGGCTTCATCGCCAATGCGCTCAAGATCGGCCACCATTTTGATGATCGAAATAACGAGTCTCAAGTCACTCGCGGCAGGCTGTCTTCTGGCAATGAGTTGTGTTGAGTCTTCATCAATCATTTGTTCCATTAAATCAACTTGTTGATCTTTATTACGCACGACTTCAGCGAGTTCTGTATTATTTGAAATCAATGCTTCCACTGCATCAGCAACCTGTTTCTCGACAACACCGCCCATATTTAACAGCTGATTACGTAGGCCCGCTAAGTCCTGATTAAATTGTTGTGAGATATGTTTGCTGTGGCTTTCTTTCATGTTGTCCATAGTGGCCTCAATCTTTTGAGATGAATGATCAGTGTAAAAGGTAATTATCTTTATTTTGTGTGTGATGATTAGCCGTAACGACCCGTAATATAATCTTCAGTTTGTTTATGCTTAGGGTTTGTGAACAGGGTATCCGTATTACCAAATTCGATCACATCCCCCATATACATAAATGCCGTATAGTCAGAAACGCGAGCTGCTTGTTGCATGTTATGCGTCACGATAATGATGGTGTAATCATCCTTTAATTGATGAATTAATTCTTCTATCTTTAACGTCGATAAAGGGTCGAGTGCTGATGCCGGCTCATCCAAGAGTAAAACCTCAGGCTTCACGGCGACCGTTCGTGCAATAACCAAACGCTGTTGCTGACCGCCCGA
>JBFJZQ010000390.1:0-3033 GCA_041622015.1 Oleiphilaceae bacterium | reverse complement strand
GTGACAATCTGTACCGTAACTGTAGTGACCGATTCAAGCGGATTTGCAGTGAGATTTGCAGCAAGCCCTGCAGCCATTACCACAATCATGGTTTCACCTATCGCACGTGAAACAGCTAGTAGAATGCCACCCACAATGCCAGGCAATGCAGCTGGTATGACGACTTGTCGAATAGTTTCTGAGCGCGTTGAGCCTAGACCTAATGAACCATCTCGTAGAGACTGAGGGACGACATTAATGACATCATCAGATAGCGAAGATATGAATGGGATAATCATAACGCCCATGACCAAACCGGCAGCCAAAGCGCTCTCTGAAGAAACCTGTAAACTCAAACCTAATAGTTCAAAGGTCCAGCTTCCACCTAACCAGTCACCAGTATCACGAATAATCGGAGCAACCGTTAAGGCCGCGAAAAAACCATATACGACTGTTGGAATACCGGCCAAGACTTCCAGTAATGGCTTAACCCAATTACGAACTTGTTTACTGGCATATTCAGATAAATATATGGCAGACATTAAGCCTGTTGGCACAGCGACTATCATGGCGATACCTGAAATAAGTAAAGTACCTACAAATAAAGGAACCGCGCCAAATGATCCGGAACCACCTACCTGGCCTTCTCGTATAGCAGTTTGCGGGCTCCAATGCAGTCCGAATAAAAACTCGGAGACGGGTACTTTTCTAAAGAATTGAACCGCTTCAAAAACAACCGATAGTACAATTCCAACAGTTGTTAGAATGGCAATACATGAACACAACAGTAAGAGCAGTTTAAAAACGTTTTCAACTTGGTTTCTGGCCCTAAGTTCAGGATTTATTTTCACCCAAGCGATAGCTAAACCACAAACAGCTAAACTCAGCGCTATTACCGACATTGCCAAATTACTGCTTTCTCTTAATTTTCGTAAATAATTTGCCGAATCTTGGATATACATGGGCTGATCAGCCGAAGTACTAATACCACTAGCAATATTGTTCACTACATTTATCAATAAGGTCATGTCGCCTGAAGGTATTTGGGCAATATCCTCGGGAAGTTGAGAGATCAACAGTTTTTGAATAATGCTTTCATCGAATATTGACCAAAATAAAACCAATACAAGACAAGGTATCGCACACCAAAATACCGCTAACATGCCGTAATAAAAAGGTAAGGAATTTAGTTTTTGTATCCCCCCAATTGCTTGAGAGCTTGCTAATGCCTTACCTCGGCCACTCCAATAGGAGAAGGCAAATAGCGCAACAATAACCAACAGTAAAACAAATGTGCTCATGCATAACCCTGATTAGTTTTTAATTTAGTCAAGATCTTAGTGTCTGCTTTATGAATAACACTAAGATCTTGCTGTCGTATTAATTTCAAAAATATATCTATAATTCTAAGTTACGCATTTTCTTTACATTGCTTGAGATCTCGGCACGCTTAGCTGAATTCAAAGGAATCATGCCTTTTTCGGTCAAATAGCCTTCGTCACCCCATGCTCTCTCATGGGTAAACTCTGCTAAATATTCTGCTATACCAGGTACAACCCCGATGTGCGCCTTCTTCACATAAAAATAAAGTGGTCTAGATACCGGGTAAGAACCTTCCGCAATGGTTTCAAAGGTGGGTTCTTTGCCATCGACTATCGACGCTTGAACTGTGTCAATATTTTGATCAAGGAAGCTAAACCCGAATATACCTAAGGCATTTTTGTTGGCATTGAGCTTTTGGACAATCAAGTTATCGTTTTCACCCGCCTCGATGAAAGGACCGTCTTCACGAACAGTATGGCAAAGTGCTTTGTAAGCATTTTTGTCTTTTTTCTTTAAGTCTTTAATCCAATTGAACTCTTTACAACCACCTTCTAATGCCAGTTCAGCAAATGCATCTCTGGTACCAGAAGTAGGTGGTGGCCCTAATACTTCAATTGCGATGTCAGGCAAAGAGCTGTTTACATCGTTCCAGGTTTTATAAGGGTTCTGTATCAAAGTCTCGGTGCCGTCAGTGTTTGGTACACGTGCAGCCAATGCCAAGAATAAATCTTTTAGCGTCAAATTCATCCGCTCTGCTTTTCTGGAATTGGCAATTACAATTCCGTCATAGCCGATCAACACTTCGATAATCTCTGTTACCCCGTTTTTAGAGCAAAGATCAAATTCGGATTGTTTGATACGTCGCGAGGCATTTGCTATATCAGGATGCTGGATACCGACGCCTTGGCAAAACAACTTCATACCACCACCGGAACCAGTTGATTCAACTTTAGGTGTTTTGAAATCTGTTGACCGACCAAAACGCTCAGCAACAACGGTTGAAAAAGGATAAACAGTTGAGGAACCGACTATATTGATAGTGCTACGGTCTGCAGCAGCAGACTGCACAGTCAGTGCAGAGACTACAAAACGTGAAAATATAAATATTCTTTTCATGTTAATTTCCTATTTAGAAATGTATCAATTGCGATTCGTTATCAACTAATCGCAAAGACTACAGAGCATTTGTAAAGATAAGATTAAGAAAGCTTAAAATTTGAGTTCATAACCTAAGGCTAATGTTTGGTCATCTGCAATGAAGCTACCCTGGTCTTTTTCAATCGCAGAATAATAGGCATATACCTTAGACTTCTTGCCTAGTTTTTTATCCAAACCGACTGCTATGAGCGTGTCTTCTTCATTATTGCTGTAGTCTGTTCGACCGTACTGCGCCTTCACCGCATACGTGCCTAATTTATGTTGCGCACTTAACAACCAAGAATCTTCATCTATAGAACTGTCAGCCGCATTTTCAGCAGTTTGCCAAAGTACCCCAATATTTGATTCCCCAAGATTAAGATCTGCTACTACACGTGTTGTGTTCTGATCGTCTACATCATTATTTTGAGCAATAGCTGCAGTCAGAAAATCATTTTTATAATTGATAGAGAAAGATGTGCCATCATCGGGGCTATCATCGCCAGATTCTTCGGCTAAAATAATGGCAGCGGCCAGTGATACACCACTCATATTAGGCGAGGTATACATAACGATATTCTTCGCTCTGTCTTC
>JBFJZQ010000389.1:0-3055 GCA_041622015.1 Oleiphilaceae bacterium | reverse complement strand
TCCTGAAGATTTCGGCTTTAATATGCGTAACTATATGATGACGCGCCTAAAAGAGATGAATAAAATGGTTCGGGATGCAGAAGAAGAAATTCCCGATAAGTATTGGATTAAAACCACCCAATTTGTTCAAGATGATATTGATCATTTCAGTAAGCGAGTCCGAATGACTTTGCAAGAAAGCGAGGTTAATAACTCGACTGCGCTAAAACTATTTTGGAAAATTCGTTGTCGCTTAGATCCCTCACGTGGCGAGTGTAAAGTATCACCTGATCAAATGAACACTCGAGAAAAGCAACTTGCAGATAAGAAACGAGATGAAGCAAAACGTCTACAAGAGCAAAAGCTGCGCGAACAAAAGCGCTTAGAGCTTGAACGAGAGAAGCAAGTTAATGCTCAAGAGCAACAAGCGCTTGAACAGGAAAGAATTGAAAAAGAAAAATTAGCACAAGAACAAGAAAGATTAGCACTGGAACAACAGCGTTTGAAGGAAGAAAGACGAAAGTTAGAACAAAAGAAACTTGAACAACAAAGACTCATTCAAGAGCAAGTAAAGCTAGAGCAAGAAAGGCTTAAATTAGAGCAAGAAAAACTTGCCCTGCAAGAAGCCAAAAAAGAGCTAAACGAAAGCAACAGAAGTATATGGGAAATTCTGTTTGGTTGGATGTGGTAATGTCTTCACTTTGATTCTAAAGCGGCCTTAAGCTTCAGAGTCAAGCACCTGTTTTAGTTTTTGTAATTGAGTCTTTAATGAAAAACTCACACTGGATGACATAGTAAAAAAATTAAGTAATGCTTTAAGATTTGAGTCGTTGTCGCAGGAGGAGTGTATTCTCTGCCACAGCGCTTGGTTAACTAATTGGAGTTCTTGATTACGTTTGACTAAACCATTCAGGTCCCAGTCAGGAGAATGGCCTTCTTTGTATTCAAAGTATTGCTGTAATAAATAGCCTGAGACTGTACGAAGAATAAACTCATTGTTTGAAGAAAAGGGCATATGATTCATTGCCATAGGTTTTAATTGGCCTAGTAGCGGGCATTGGCTAGTGGCTAATATTAAGCCCATGAGTGAGCGTAACCCTTCTTCAATAGTTGTTCTTTTGCTGTAAGAGCGCTCAGGTGTAACCACATCTACGTGTGCTTTCTTATGTGCAAGTTGGGATCTAAAGTCTTTAACTACGGCTTGAATGTCGTATGCAGCAGGGCAAAGTGGTGAATCATTTTCTTTTAATGGACAATTGCTGCACTTGCAATAACTTAATGCTACCCAGTCAGGAACAGAGCTTTTTTCAGTCGCAAGGTTTTGTTGTTTAGCCCTATCAACGTCAATGTCGTATTCAAGTACTTTTCCATCCTCTAGCTTAAAAGTGTATTTAACATTCATGATAGTGATTACCTAAGTGCCTACTCGCTTTAAAGTAAGAATCAATAATGATCTTAGTTTAAGGTTAAAAAGAAATACCAAATTTAGAATTTAAATGGCGCTGAGTGTTTTATCATTTTAGCGGGTGTTTTTATAATTACACGTGGATAGGTAAATCAAATTGTAATTTCGAATATCGAGCCGATACAGAATCGCATCAATAAAAACACTTGACCTCATCTTCTGTTAAATACCGCCAATCACCTGATTCTACATCGAGGGAAATATCCCCAATTTTTTCTCTGTGCAAACTTCTTACCCGATTACCAACGCCTCGAAACATTCTTTTGACTTGATGGAAGCGACCTTCCGTAATGGCCAGAAGTACTTCTTTTTCACTGAGTATTTCTATCTTTGCAGGTAAGGTTGGTTTGTCTGTGCCTTGTAATAGCATGCCTTGCTCTAGCTTTGTAATCGCATCCTGAGTTAATTCGTTGCGTAATTGAACTCGGTAAACTTTTTCGCATTGTGCTTCGGGTTTAATGATTTTAAATGTCCAACTGCCATCATCTGTGATTAACACTAAGCCTGTTGTGTCGGCATCTAGGCGGCCAACGATATGAAGTTCCGACTTTTTTTCAATATCTATATAGTTAAAAATTGAAGGGTAGTTTTCATCAATATTGGAGCACAAGGTGTTTGCTGGCTTATGCATCATCAAATACCGAAAAGGGCGAAGCTTCAGTTTAGTCTCATCTAGTAACACGGTGTTATTATCATGAACTTGTACTGCGCCATTGGTAAAAACTATGTTATCAATTTTTACTCGCTGGCCTCGAAGCGCTTCGCTCACTTCAATCCTAGTTAATTCGGTACTTTTACAAATGTATTTATCTAGCCGCATTATTGAATCGTAACTTAAACTTCGCCTTTATCCGTTCCTTCCGGTAGGTCTGAAGGTAAGTCAGCAATGTCTGGTCGACGGCGGTTTCTGGTTTTTATCGGAACCATTCCTCTCATAGAGTCTAATTTACCAAAACATAAAAGTTTGTCTTTAGCTTCTAATACTCTTGAAGGTTTTGGATTCGGGATGGATTTTGCACCGCGATAAAGGGTTAAAACGTTGATGTCTTGTTCGCGGAGTTTTGTACCTTCGATACTGGTGCCTACAAATTTTGAACCTTCTGGAACATAAATTTCACTGACGCCATAACCCTTGCTTACAGTGAGTCTTTGTCGAACATCAATTTCTGGGAAATCAACTTGTGCGGCGATATATTCAATCACCGCACCGGCCACATCCAAACCGGTACAGGTTTCTATTCCTTCGAGACCTGGAGATGAGTTAACTTCCATAATTTGTGGGCCAGAGGCACTTTCGAGCATATCGACACCGGCTACGCGAAGACCCATAATTTGTGTCGCTCTCACCGCTGTTTCGACGTATTCAGGTGGAAGCTCAACCGCCTCGGCAATACCACCTCTGTGGACGTTACTTCGGAATTCTTGTCCCTGTGCAACACGTCGCATAGCGGCGACAACACGATCACCGACCACAAAAGCGCGAATATCTTTACCTTTGCTTTCGGCGACAAATTTTTGAATGAGTACATTCTGTTTTTGGCTTTGTAAGAGCTCAATAATCGATTCTGCTGCTGTTACGGACTCTGCCAGCAACACACCAATGCCTTGGGT
>JBFJZQ010000388.1:0-3083 GCA_041622015.1 Oleiphilaceae bacterium | reverse complement strand
CAAACTAAATCCATTTATTATTAAAAATAATCTTTTCTCATTCTTATTTGAAGAACAGATAGTCGGCTATAAACTTGAGCACTGGCAAAAATTTGAACGAATTCTGGACTATTTGCGCAGCAAAAATATTATCGCCAGTGTTATCTTAACGATAGATCGCCAAGGTCTATTCCCTAAAGAAAATAGCCAAATTGAACAACACTATTTTCAGTATGCAGCCGCGCGTTATGGCGCCTATTCCAATGTTATGTTTGACCTTGGCAACGAACATAACGAATACCGAAAAGTTCCTGAATGGGCAAGAGCAGTCGCACATCACATACAAAGCATTAACCCCTACAACAATCTGCTTAGCGCACATGCTTATGAAAAGCATCTCTACAACGAGCCGCAGCAAGATCAATGGGTAGGATGGCAAACGATTCAGCAATGGCACAACATTAAAGAGATTAATCAGAACATTATTCAGCATCGAGAATTTAAACGCCCCATCATTAATGAAGAATACGGCTATGAGTCATTAGTCATTCCAGACCTCAATCATAGACTTACCGAACAAAAAACATGGTCAATACTGATGGCAGGCGGATATTTTACTTATGGCAGCTATTGTAAGGGTGATTTTGTAACAGGTCTGAATACACATGGCTGCGGAAAATTGCTTGCTGATGGCAAGATTTCTATGATTCATGATTTTTTACAAGCCATCGCCTTTGAAACCTTAAGCCCACATAATGAACTTAGTAAAACCGGGTTCGCTTTATCTGATTTAGAAAATACTATCGTCGCTTATGAGTGGGAAAGTGAGGAAATAAACCTGACTTTACCTCCAGGCTTTAAGGTAGAAAGTGGGCAGTGGTTTGATAATGATAATGGTCAGTGGTTGGACATTGATAGCAATACACTTCATTTATCGATGCAAGCAAATAACTTTACCCTCAAAACGCCGAACACAAACAAAGACTGGCTTTTGGTACTGAAATCAAAGCTGGGTGAACTCTTTTCTCGTGGCCCTTAAGAAACCGCGTCACCCTGAATTTTTAGGGTGACGGCAATCTTAAAACCCAGTATTTCAGCCCTCCAACTTAGGCTTTTGTAAGTAGGCGCTGCCTGAGCCAACTAGCCAAAACAGGCTGCAAATGGCCATCTGAAAAAACTCAGAAAACCTCAAAATGAGTGCTACCGAAACAGCCACTTCCGGTCCATAGCCAAAAGGCAAAAACAAAAACACAAATAAACCTTCCCTGACACCAATAGCTGAAAAAGAAATTGGCAATCTCTCTAGCAGAGCTAAAAGTGGCGTTGCCGCCAGTACAAATAAAAAATCCACCTCAACATTTCCCAAGGCTAGAATGCACACATACACAGCCAGACCTGTTAGTAGTTTTTCTGCTATAGAGTAATAAAAATATAGGAAGACATAATTTATATTTTCAGAAAGATCATTAAAATGCCCAATGATCATTGAGAGTATCACATACATACGGTTTTTTTCTGACCAGGATTTACGGTATGTATCAAGCTTACTTATATTAATAAGCAGCCAGCATAAAACCCCGTTCAAGATCAGAAAGAGACACAGCGCTGAAAAAACAGCCAGGTTTTCGAAAGGAAGAGGCACGATTTTTACAAAAAAATAAAGCAACAAACATATTAAAGCAATTGAAGATAAAGCCCCCAACAAACGCTCTATAAATATTGAGGCCGCACCTCGCGCCACTTCTACCCCATATTTTTTCTTAAGATGCATGGTCTTATAGGCGTCTACCCCCAAGGTTGATGGCACAAACAACATTAATACCTTGCTGCGCAAATAAACTAAGATCAAATCTAAAGAATTGGTATTTATGCCCCCAGCATGTAATAAAATACCCCATTTGTATCCCATCACACACAAGTCTAGAAAAGCGATTAATACCGCTAAGGAGAACCAATAAATAGAAACCCCTTGCAACAAGAGAATCAATTCATCCAAGTCTATTATTTGATACAAGACATATAGAACAGCAAGTATAAAACAAATTTTTATGCCTTTTTTTAGCACTGTATTATACCTAATTATTTAAGGGTCTAAATCACAATAGTTCTCACGGTTTGCGCCCAAAATTAAGGAAATGGCGAGTCATTGGTTGACTGATAGTAGTCATAACTAGCCGTAAATTCTTGATTCACCCGCTTATACTTAATTGGATTCTCATTACGCACAAAACGATAAATTCGCTTTGTCGACAGCGATAAATTTGCATCAATCACGAGTTCAAAATCGTCACCAAAAACACCATGATTAATCTCATGAATAAGCTTAGCCTCGCCAGAAAATCGGGAACCAAAATTAAATTCAGGTTCATCAAAATAAATAACACAGCCATTCGGGATATAATTCATTAGCCGCTCAAATACCGTCCTGGCAGACGAATAATAGTCACAGTCAATCCAAATCAAAATAGGCGGTTTTTCAAGCAAGTTTTGAAGAAATTCTTCTGTCAATGTTTCTTCAAAATAGCCTTTCCTTAAACTGTAGTTCCGGTACTTTGCTTTGCACTCCAATTCAAGTTTGTCATAAGATGTTGAAAACTGGCCTTCTACCCATCCACCACCTTCGACGTCACTCTTATCACTTTTGTGGGAGGCCTCAGGCATGCCTTCAAAGCTATCAAAGCCATGAACTGATACTAAATGCTGCACTTTTAGGTACTGGGTAGCATACAGTTTTTTCTTAAAGCCTTTACCTGCAGCCACACCAAATTCCAGCACCACAAATTCACCTTGATACGTCCTGGTAAATTCCTTTAATACATCATAAACATGATCCAGCCTATAAAAGCCCAAAGTCACTAAGCGCAAGAATTTACGTGGTTTATAAATTAAATTAAGGTACACAAATGTTCTGATAGCGTCATTCACCAACAAACGACTCATGAAAGCAAGTAGCCTTATAGTCAACGGTTTGTGCTTCATTATACTCCCCCACTTTTTAAATCAAGTACGCCAGCATGAGCAGGCCTGAAATGTATATTTTTTTCATATAACTTATTGATAATAAATTTACATTTAATTATAACCACCGATTTTTCCGATACCAT
>JBFJZQ010000387.1:0-3097 GCA_041622015.1 Oleiphilaceae bacterium | reverse complement strand
TTTATTGTTGATAAAACGGTAGTTTCTTTAGAGTTAGTATCATCTTGACCGGTAGCATTAAGTTGATTTGAATAATTTAATGCTAAAGCTTCATCCGGTATAGCCTCTGACTCTTGCGCTAAAGTTTGATCGATTGATTCTTCTACGAAATCATAATCTGGATCTGCAACGTCAACGAGTTCACTTGCTTCAATTGACTCATCAGGATCAGATAAATTCTCGGAGATAGTATCTTGTAGACCTATGTTTACATCGCTCACTAAATCTTTTGGTTCACTTTCATTTAGATTGTCAGAAACAGTGAAACCTTGGCTTGTCATTTGATATGTGAAAGCGATCAACAATAAACACGCACAAAAGAAAGCAACAGTTATTAATATCCTTTTACGTTTTCTAAGCTGTATTTTTTTGTAGACAATTAGCGCTTCTTGTTCTGCCTTTTTATTGCGTGCAAAAAGTTGTTTTTCTAGAACATCCATCATACGAGCTTCGTGTAAATTCACTAAGCGGCAGTAAGTTCTGAAATAGCCTTTCAGAAAAACATCACTTGAAAACTCATCATAATTTTCTTCTTCAATCGCTCTCACCACAGCTGGTCGAAGATGAAGATCGCGTGCAACTTGCTCCAAGCTTAGTGACATTTCTTCTCGAGCAGACTTTAGTATTAGGCCTGGCTGTGAAGGCATTTCAGCTAAAGGATCTGACATTAATGTACACCAATTTTATTAATCTGCATTTGGTTTGATTTAGCGTTATTCAACAAGGCATGTGCTGCAGTATTTTCATCTGAGTCTGGGTACATTTCATTTAATAGATAGGCTAAACCGAGCGCTTGGTCGCGACTATTAAAATAATTAGCGATTCGAATCCCCTGCCATAAACTTAGCGCTGTATGACGCATACCACTTTCACGAATTAAGCGTACCAGCCGATTATAATAATGCTGGGACTTATCAAAGCTACCGCCTAATATATACAGCTCGGTTATTCCGGAGAGAGCGATACCATTAACTCGATCGAGTTGTAGCGACTTTTGATAAGCGTCTATTGCCAATTCATTATTACCTAGCTGAATTTGGCATAGTGCAATATTTGAAAAAATCTGGGTGCGACCTTCATATCGAGTATCTTTTGCCGCTGTCTGAAATTGCTTTAAAGCTTCCTGATAACGTTGCTGAGAAAATAGATATGCACCAAAGTAACTTCTGCCTGGCGTGTAGTTTGGATCAGATTCGATCGCTTTTTTAAACAAACCTTCGGCCTTTTCATTTTCACCTTCTTGGTGATAAATTAAGCCCATAGCTGCGTTTGCCGATGCATCTTGAGGATTTATTTCTAGTGCGCGCGATAGATGTTTACGAGCTCGATGTACATCATTACGCTTAATATATTCCAAACCAAGCTGAACATAACGCTCTACAGCAACTTCAGGATCTGCTTTATCGGTTAAAGAGCTGTTAGATTTAGTAACACAGGCGCTCATAAGCAAACTCAAAACAACAACAATAAAGAGTTGAGCCCTATGGATGTTAAAACCTTTAATTACATTATTTTTATACATATTTCTTCATAATCTTAATGATTAAACTTAATTAAAAATATCTAAAGTTAGTGTTTAAGCCTGCTTTAAATCGATGTATCGAGCGCTTCTTCGTGTTCTATCTTCAACTTGACCAACTAACTGTCCGCAAGCTGCGTCTATATCATCACCACGCGTGGTTCTTACTGTGGTTATATAGCCGCCCGCTATTAACCAATCTTGAAAGCACCTTACTTCTGTGTTTGATGGTTTTTTATAACCCGATCCTGGGAAGGGATTAAATGGTATTAGGTTTATTTTACAAGGAACATCTTTTAACAGCTCAATTAACTGCTCAGCATGTATTTTTCTATCGTTAACACCTGCCATAAGCGTGTATTCAATGGTTGCTTTACGCTTGTCAGATAACTGACCCAAATAATTCTTTAACGATTCCAATAACATTTTTATTGGATATTTCTTATTCACGGGAACTAATTGATTTCTGAGCTCATCATTTGGTGCATGTAAAGAAATAGCAATTGAGGCATCGGTATATTCAGCCATACGATCAATTGCCGGAACGACACCAGCAGTACTAATCGTTAAGCGTTTTTTGGAAATACTGTATGCAAAGTCGTCCATCATGATATTGATAGCGTCCATTACATTATCAAAGTTCAATAATGGCTCGCCCATACCCATGAAGACAACATTCGTGACGGGTCTTTCTTTTGTTCTATCAAGACCTTCGAAAGAGGCTATAGCATTCCAGATTTGGCCAACAATTTCTTCGGTACTCAGGTTGCGATTAAAACCCTGCTTACCCGTTGAACAAAAACTACAATCGAGTGCACAACCTATTTGAGAGGAAATACATAAAGTCCCTCTTCCACCTTCTGGTATTAAAACAGTTTCTATACTGCTACCACCCGGCATTTTCATGACCCACTTACGCGTTCCGTCAGTCGATATATTTTGTACAATAACTTCAGGCCCTTGCACGATAGCAACTTCTTTCATTTTTTCACGAAGTGCTTTGCTGATATTGGTCATATCATCAAACTCATGAACACCAAATTGATGTATCCACTGCATGACTTGCTTTGCTCTAAATGGTTTTTCACCCATTTCTGCGAAAAAATCGATCATTTTCTGACGTGTTAAGCCAAGGAGATTGATTTTTTTTGTCTCTGTCACTTCAGTTGTCATGAAACGTTTAACCCGTAATGAACCAATATTAGTGTGCGATGAATCGTTAAATAAAAAACTATTTCAAGGCCTATTTTAAAACGACAAAAAGCAGGAGTCTTTTGTTAGGTAGTTACCTGGCCAAAAAACAACCTGCTTACAATAAGACTCAGCTCATCTTATGCGCGAGAGCAGATCTCATCGTCTGAGAAAAAGTATGCAACTTCACGTGCTGCTGATTCAGGAGAATCAGAACCATGAACAGCGTTTGCATCAATTGACTCAGCAAAATCTGCACGGATAGTGCCAGCAGCAGCTTCTTTAGGGTTAGTTGCACCCATCAGATCACGATGCTTTGCAATTGCGTCTTCACCTTCAAGAACCTGA
>JBFJZQ010000386.1:0-3099 GCA_041622015.1 Oleiphilaceae bacterium | reverse complement strand
GCTACCTTTACCATCATCGACGACGATGAGATACCCGCGATTAATTTCGTGGGCAAAAAAATCGAGACCTACTACAAAACATCTGTAATCAATGTACCTTTACAATTGAGCAATCCAAGTATAGAAGATGTGGAACTGACCTTTTCTGTCGGTGATGGAGGCAATCTCATTGAAGGCACTCATTTCGATTTTGCGGTCTCTATGCCAATGGTATTTAGCGGAAGAGCTGATGAACTCTACTTACCTATCATCTTCTATGAAAATGAATTCGAAGTAGACACCCTTAGCGCCACTATTCATGTTAACGCAGTTAGTGGAGCAAGTAACGGTACATCAACAAGTCTTGAATTAGTGCTAGATAAGATAGCGCCTCTTTATCTAAGCGCTTCAAGCCTAAACGTTCCACTAACAGAGGGAGCATACCTTAACGGGAACTACTTAGTCTTAAGCGAAGACGGCTACATCTATAAGCTTGGTCAAATTCGTGACGGTAGCATTATTGGCCAAGAAATTATTGGGGACACCCATAAGTCGTAAGCTGTCAACAGGACGATGAAGTTCCGAGTGTTTTCACTCAGTCGTTTTTTCTTGTTTGGCTTATAGCAGTTTGCACCCGGATTTTGTTTTCTTGTGCTACTTCATTAAGGAAGTGCTTCAGTCACCCATCAGGATTAAGGCATTTAGCGTTGCCATTTGGCAGTTTTACTAGTGCCCTTGGTAGATTACTACCCCATAAAATAATCGGTACCCCAATACATCTATTCAGTGTGTGATAAGGCTTGTTGCCAGTCCTCCATTAGCTTGTATTGAGGGCACTCCACTTAAAACCAAAAATAGGATCGAGTGATAGATACTCAGAGACGAGGGTTATTATCCAGACCCCAATAGATCTTATCACTCGATATTCGCGTTACCCGAACGCTCGCGTTATATCGAATGGCTTATTCTCTTTAAGCATGTGATAGCATGCGCGGGTTAATTTGTTAGCAACGGCTTTTTTGGCAACCATAGCGGGTGTTTTGCTACATTTTTTCTGGTAATACTTTTTGATTGTCGGGTTCCAAATCGTTGCATAATGGGCTGCTTCTACAAAAGCCATGGATAAATATCGATTTCCATTTTTTGTATTTCCATGTCCCTTTACCTTGCCATTACTGACCTTTGATGACGGAACACATCGGGCGTAAGAAGAGTAGTTTCCTACTTGTGGAAAACGCTCTATTGGACCTGTTTCCATTAATATGGTCATACCCAATATCTTCCCAATACCTGGTGTGCTGGTTATTAAAGAAAAATGATCTTTTGTGCACTTTGATAATACAAACTCTTCTATGTCTGAAATTTGTTGTTGTAGTTGCTGCCAAAGCTGTAGAGATTGCCTGGCAGAGAATAATGCAGACGTATCGTGTAAATAATTTGATAGATCTTCAGCAGTGAGTTGCTTAACCTTCTGACTTGTTAATTGCTTTCCCGTATGACGACTGATCAGGCTTTGCAAGCTTAACAGTTGGGCGACACTCTGCTTTACCATTAACAAGCGCCTACGCAGTACATCTCGAACGCATCTCATCGCTTTTGGATAAATAAAACCTGTTGGCAATATATCGAGTCGTAACAAATGGGCTAGAAAACGGGCATCAGTTTCATCGTTAGTATGCTTAATGCCATTGTACTGCTGAATAGCAAGAGTATTAGCTAAATGTACCGAATACCCTTTATCTACAAGTCCATCAACAAGCCAATACCAGTTATAGGTGGATTCAACCACGATGCCTTCAATATTCTCCTGAAAAGGCGCGAGGTATTTATCAATGACGTCAAAATCATTTGCTAGTCGACTTTCTTTTATTACTTTGTCTTCTTTATCAATCAAAGATATAACAGAGTTGTTGCTGTGAAGATCTATTCCGCAGTAAAGTTGCATAGGTCGCGCCTCCTAAATTGAGTGTAAGCCCAATTGAGTTTAGCTCTGGATGCCTCAGTCTGGGAGGCGTCGACTTATGATTATCAGTGACAACTGATAATGTTAACGATTCTCAGTTGTCACCGACCCCTTAATTTATTATGTGAGTACACTTCACATTCTGGCTTTATATTTACATATAGACGAGATAGTATTTTCATTTGGACGACAACTTATTTACACTTAGCCGACACACTTATTGAAAATAATTGGAATATTGAACATGGATCATCCAATGTACTGCCGATTTACAGAAGAAATACTTCGAGAGGCATTGCAAGATACGCCTGTCATCTTGATTCATGGATCCCGTCAATGCGGTAAGACAACTCTTTCTCAATTGGTTGGTGAACAGCTGGACTATCACTACATCACTTTTGATGATGATAACCAACTACAAGCAGCCAAAGCAGACCCTGTTGGCTTTGTTCAAAGCCTGCCGGAAAAGACTATTCTAGATGAAATTCAGCGCACTCCAGAGTTGTTTAAGGCAATTAAAGCCAGCGTGGATAAAAACCGCAAACCAGGTAGGTTTATTCTAACCGGATCAGCAAATATTCTGCTGCTACCGCAACTAGCAGACTCACTTGCGGGCCGAATGGAAATCATTCATTTGCGCCCACTCGCCCAAGCAGAAATTAGAGGTCAAAAACCCACACTCCTTTCACAACTATTTAAGGCTGACTTTGGCTTAAAAACCAACCAAGACAACTATCAGAGGCTAGGCGAGTCACTCGCCGAAATAATTTGCATGGGCGGCTACCCTTCCGCGATTCTCAGAAGCAGCGCGAAGCGCCGGAATACTTGGTATAGAGATTACATAACCACCATAATTCAGCGAGACATACAGGACATTTCTAGCATTCGTAATTTGGATATATTACCCAAACTTATTTCATTAGCTGCTAGTCAAACCGCAAGACTATTTAATTCTGCGGATTTAGCTTCACCCTTTGCTATTAGTCGCCCCACTATTAGAGAGTATTTAGCATTACTAGAACAAATATTCTTAATCGAGCAACTACAACCCTGGCATAGCAATCGTCTTAGCCGCTTAATTAAAACACCCAAAATGCACCTTACGGATACTGGCTTAGCTTGCTCTCTAATGGGGCTTAACAGCCAAAGTCTTTGGC
>JBFJZQ010000385.1:0-3104 GCA_041622015.1 Oleiphilaceae bacterium | reverse complement strand
TGGACCGAGGTGGACAAGTTCTCTGTCGTGCTTCGCGAAGCAGATGAGCCTGGTATGGATTTCATGGGGTTCAAATGCCTCAGTGAAGAAGTGGTGGATCAGTTGCGTGGCGAACTCGCCGCGTTTGGCTGCGAGATCGAGGACGTTCCCGAGGATGAATTGAAGGACTGCGGGCGCCGGGTACGCTTTATCGCCCCCACCGGACATTCCTTTGAGATTTATGCTACGAAGAAACAGACCGGTAAATGGGGCGTGGGCAATCACAACCCGGAAGCCTGGCCGCGCGGGCTTGAAGGTATGAAGGCAACGCGTTTTGACCATTGCCTGCTCTATGGTCCTAACCTGGATGAAACTCTGAATTTGTTCCGTGATGTGCTCGGTTTTGACCTCGCTGAGCAGGTGATGGCTCCGGACGGCAAACGGGTTGCACAGTTCCTGACGGTCAGCACCAAGGCTCACGATATCGCCTTTATTCACCATGAAGAACCGGGCAAGTTCCACCACGCTTCGTTCTTCCTGGAGACCTGGCAGGATGTTCTAAAGGCTGCGGATCTGTTGTCCATGACCGATACGTCCATTGATATAGGCCCTACCCGTCACGGCCTTACTCACGGCCAAACTATTTACTTCTTTGATCCGTCCGGTAACCGGAACGAAGTGTTTGCCGGTGGCGATTACCACTATCCGGATCATGAACCAGTGACGTGGGATGCCGAAGAGCTGGGCAAGGCGATCTTCTAGGGGTATTGTGCATAAACGGTATATTATTCGCTTAATGAGCTACATCCACTTAATATCATGGCATACAGATCACCTTCGTTTTTCCAAAAGCAAATTTATTAAGCTCAACCATTTCGTCAGAAAACTCACCCTCGGCCTGAATACCATTGTTTACAAGAATTTGACTTAGCTACCTGCCAGGCAAAGTACCGATTTTGTTAAGGCTTCGGATCTTCTTGCTTTAGTCTTTTTGAAGCTTTGGAAATCGTAGTACGAGAACAACCTAAAATATGCTGAATGTAGTCATAGGATTTTTTATCCGCCAACATGCATTCAATCTTTTGATGCAATTCTGTATCACTTGGTCTACCAGGGTAACGCCCCTCAGACTTAGCTTTAACAATGCCTTCCTTTTGGCGCCTTCTTCGATCTACATAGTCCTTTCTAGCAATAGCAGCTAGCATATCGAGCATCAAATCATTAATGGCTGATAACATTCTTCCTGTAAACTCATCATTAATTACAGCAAATTGGTGACTCGTAGGCAAATCTAGCGAAACAACCCTTAATCCTTTTGTCTTGATTATGGATTTAAGCGAATTCCAGTCATCATCTTTTAGCCTAGAGATTCTATCTATTTGCTCAACTAGAACAATGTCGCCTTTTTGGGCTATTTCAAGCAACCTAAAAAGCTCAGGTCTCTGAAGACTTGCCCCAGATTCATTTTCTGCAAAAAAGGTAGATATTACTAAATCATGCTCACTGGCAAATTGCTGTAACGAACCTTTAGCCCGATCTGCATTTTGCTCTTTTGTCGATGCTCTTAAATATGCATAAGTTCTAAAATTGCTCATTGGTGAAACAGTCCACTTTAC
Source organism: Oleiphilaceae bacterium (assembly GCA_041622015.1). Lineage (GTDB taxonomy): Bacteria > Pseudomonadota > Gammaproteobacteria > Pseudomonadales > Oleiphilaceae > PZPK01. The sequence goes on along the minus strand of JBFJZQ010000385.1, from coordinate 1,509 downwards.
ATAGTCTCTTTATTTCAGTCCATTATACATAGTTTTAAGCAATTAATGGACTATAATAATACTGAGCTTCATATGGTCTCCTTGAGGTATACCCATAATAGACTGGCCTGTTTGAAAGCTAGCCATTATCCGAAATATCAATATATTAATCGCTCAGGTAACATTGCTCGACCGACTCCGCTATTTCAGCAACAAATATGCCAAAACATTCCCCGCGTATCGATACCAATGATAATACCGAATACCGAGATTTATATGATCCTCCGCGTTTTAATGATAATGACAGAAATTACTTCTTTAATCTTAATGATCTCGAATTATCAAAACTCAAACAATTTAGAATTGTGCAGAACAAAGTCCATTTTATCTTGTTGCTGGGTTATTTTAAGGCAAAGCCAGTTACGTTAACTTTCACCTGGGGAATGGTAAAAAATGACCTCACCCATATTTATGCCCGCTATTTTCCGAAAGCCCGTTTGGTTCGCAAGAATCTGAACAAAGATGCCAAATCCAACATCTATCAAAAGGTTTTTTTCTTAACGGGTTTTCAACGATTTTCTGAACAGCATCAACAGAAACTGCTGAAACAAGCTGATTTAGCGGTTGCCATCCGAGCGGATAATAAGACGGTGTTTGATGAATGTGTGACCTATTTGAATCAGCAATGGATTGCATTGCCAGCCCTTTCTCGAATTCAGAACGTTGTAAACCAGGCATTGAACAAAGAGGAAGAGCGGCTCGTCACCCTATTCAATAAGCAACTCAAGGGCAAGATTAAGGATTACATCAACGCTTTATTGGCACCCCATCAGACAACAGATGAATTTCGAACTCTGCGAAGCCAGGCAAAAGATTTTACTTTTGGAGAAATAAGTCGAGAGTTACAAGATAAACAAAAACTGGAAACTATATTTTTACAAGCGAAAACAATTTTGGAACAGGCGCATATTTCAGAAGGAAATATGCGATTTTACAGCGATATGTTCCAAAACTACCGAACCTCGCAGTTGAAACAGTTTTCATTGGCTAAGGCCAGTATTTATGTCGTCTCATTTCTCTATCAACGTTATGGCCACATCAATGATAATTTGACTAACGGTTTTTATCGAGGGATCAGAAAGTACGAACAGAGAGCAAGCCAATATAGCGATACGCAAATAGCCCAAGAGGCTAACCGGCTAAGCAAACAGGTTAAGAAAGTATCAGATGTTTTACATGTTCTGGTCAACAGCGCTAATGATGAGACTATGTTGGCAAAAGCCTTGCTCAAGAAGATTTACAAGATATTACCTCAATCCGATTTAGCATCCGTAGCTGATTTTATGGCTAAAGTTGAATTGGATAAGAAACAATTTATCTGGCAATACTATCGTCAAAATAAGGCCACTATTAGACGTAATTTAAGACGCCTGTTTTTGACGCTAGAATTTGAAATCGACAAATCTCATTTTGAACTAGCTAATCAAGTCACTTTGGCAAAGCAAGAAATCCGTCAATGTGGGGAAATCA
>JBFJZQ010000384.1:0-3117 GCA_041622015.1 Oleiphilaceae bacterium | reverse complement strand
ATAGCAAAGATTATTGCCGCAAAACAGATAATGCCTTATCTCGTAACGACAGTATTTATAATAACAAATGCACCCAGGCTAATTAATCTTTTCGATTGGCCGCCTCCTTCCAGGCTTTAAAACATTCTGCGCAACGGCTTATTTTTTATAATTCCATCGTATATCATAGTGGCTAATATTATGGACCTGAGCATGAGGAAGGCATGAAAGACACTATTGATATATTGGCATCTATAGGCGCATCAAGTATTCGCTCCTGGAAAGGAACTTCTGCCAGTAAGACGGTACAACAACCTCCTAAAAATCTTATTTTATTTGATCAAGAAGCATCTCCTGATTGTCGTTTTGTTCGCGAGGCATTAACTGAACTAAATTTAAACGCCATGATAGTTCCTTGCCCTATCGGGGGAAATAGCATAAAGCTTCTCCTGGAGGAATCCGGATCGTCTGAACTTCCGAGACTTGTTGATCCAAATACAGATGAAAATATTCTTGGTAGAGAAAATATCATTCGCTATTTATATAAAGAATACAGAGGCAGTGTCATGCCGTCCAAGTTTGAAAATAAGCTCGTCAATAATATTGCGTCAAAGCTTGCAAGCACTATTAGATTAAATTCGGGTAGAAACTACACTCCCGCCAAAGCAGCAAAACAAGCGCTTACTCTTTATAGTTTTGAATCCAGCCCCTATTCTCGTATCGTGCGTGAGCGCTTATGTGAACTAGAGCTTCCGTATTTACTGGTCAATTTAGGTAAGCAACAATGGTCAGATATGGGGCCAGCTAAATTCAGGTTTACCTTAAAAGCTTATAAGCCGATGAAAAATACCAAGAGAGATGCTTTTTTCAAAAAGCATGGCGATGTTCAAGTTCCCTTTTTGATAGACCCGAATACGGGTGAGGAATTATTTGAATCCCAGGATATTGTTAAATATTTAGATAAAACCTATAAAAAATAAACATTGTTAGGCTAATGTGAAATACATAAAAAAACCAGACACTTAAGGTCTGGTTTTTTTATTGATAAAGACTAAGTTTAGTAAGGGCTAAGCTTGGCTTTGCAAGTACTCGTCGTAGGTACCATTAAAGTCGACTACACCATTGGGTGTTAATTCAATAATGCGTGTCGCCAAAGAGGATACAAACTCTCTATCATGGCTCACGAATAGCAAGGTACCTTCATAATTTTCAAGTGCTAAGTTTACAGATTCAATAGATTCCATATCCAAGTGGTTCGTTGGCTCATCCATTATCAGAATATTAGGTTTTTGAAGCATCATTTTGCCAAATAACATCCGCCCCTGTTCTCCACCTGATATTACTTTAACGGACTTAACAATATCATTTTGTGAGAATAATAAACGACCTAAAATACCGCGAATGGCTTGCTCATCATCACCTTCTTGACCCCATTGTTTCATCCAGTCTAGCAAGGTCATATCTTCTTCGAAGTCATGCGCATGATCCTGTGCATAATAGCCTATTGCAGAATTTTCAGACCATTTTATCAAGCCACTTGTGGCCTCAATATTTTGGGTTAAGCACTGTAGCAGAGTCGTTTTACCAATACCGTTTGGACCGATGATAGCGATACGTTCACCGACTTCGACCATCAGGTTTAGATCTTTAAATAATACGTCATCATAAGATTTGCTTAAGCCTTCGACTTCGAGTGCTAGGCGGTGAAGTTTTTTCTCTTGATCAAAACGTATATAAGGGTTTTGTCTACTTGAAGGTTTTACTTCATCGAGCTGAATCTTGTCGATCTGTTTTGCGCGAGAGGTCGCTTGTTTAGACTTTGATGCATTGGCAGAAAAACGGCTTACAAACGATTTAAGCTCGGCAATTTGTGCTTTTTTCTTGGCGTTGTCAGAAAGCAAACGTTCTCTTGCTTGTGTTGAAGCGGTCATGTACTGATCGTAATTTCCCGGGTACAAACGAAGCGCCCCGTAGTCAAGATCGGCCATATGTGTACACACACTGTTTAAGAAGTGTCGATCGTGAGAAATAATGATCATGGTACAGTTGCGCTCATTGAGCACGCTTTCTAACCATCTGATTGTGTTGATGTCCAGGTTGTTGGTTGGCTCATCTAGTAGCATGATATCGGGTTCAGAAAACAATACCTGCGCCAGAAGTACTCGAAGCTTGAAGCCGGGTGCTATTTCACTCATCGGCCCATAATGCTGTTCAACAGGAATACCAACACCTATTAGTAATTCACCCGCACGCGATTCTGCTGTGTAACCATCCATTTCAGCAAATTCAGCTTCCAGCTCCCCTGCTCTAATACCGTCTTCTTCGGTCATTTCAGGGTTGGCATAGATAGCATCGCGTTCTGATTTGATCGCCCAAAGTTCGGTATGGCCCATGATGACAGTGTCAATAACAGTAAAATTTTCGAATGCAAATTGATCCTGCTTTAACTTACCCAGACGTTCATGCGGGTCTTTAGAAACGTTTCCAGCACTAGGCTCCAGATCACCACCTAAAATTTTCATGAATGTAGATTTACCACATCCATTTGCACCAATAAGACCGTAACGATTTCCATCACCGAATTTTACAGAAACATTTTCAAATAAAGGCTTAGCACCAAATTGCATTGTAATATTTGCAGTTGTTAACAAGAGAATACCCTAACTAGACAGACGAGTTTAAAATGGCCGCGAAGTATGCCACAAATAGCGGCTAATATAAATGTTGGGCTGTAAGAAAGCATTCCAATATAGATATTCCTAGTACATTAAACGCCATGTTATATCTTTGGAGATTAAGTGCTTGATAAGGTGCAAAAATCGTTAAGCATCGGTATTATGCAAGGCAAATTTACTAGGCTAATTTCTACGACATGAGTAATAAAAATCTTCTTAAAGAAAGCATCAACAGCAACTTACCCGTTAAAGCGCAAGATCACCGTTTTTTTGGTAATGTTCCACTTGGCTCCTCTTCTTATTTAATCAAACACATTCTTGAATCACTGAACCAGTTTTGTATTTGCATTACCAAAGATTCTCAGCAAGCCTTTGAAATAGAACAAAGCCTTCGTTTTTACAAAAAAAATAAGGATGACATACTGGTTTTTCCGGACTGGGAAACGTTACCATACGATACTTT
>JBFJZQ010000383.1:0-3119 GCA_041622015.1 Oleiphilaceae bacterium | reverse complement strand
GTTAATGTGTTCCGCCCTTCGACTCCAACATCCTGTCACTGATCCTTAGTTTTATCCTCAGATACCTCACGATCTCTTCATCGGCTAAAGGTTTTACGTCTACTATGGCTTCATCTGAAACCCCCTGCTCAATAACGCACCTCCTTTTGTCGCTTAGGGCTTAAGGTGTCGTCGTTACACCGTCCCAGAGTCAGCGGGTCTTCACCGGGTAAGATCATAATCCTTATCAATGCCCACCTACCTTCAATACTTTTTTGTGTTACGGAAAGGAAATTGGATTTCGGTGGTCGAAGGCACCTCATCCCACTCACAGCCTTACGAAGGTTCACTTGCGTTTAGGTGGCACTTTTGCCTAGGACTTCCTTCAGATCCGTCATTGGCCAAGCCGCACTATATTTCCCTGTTGGGTAATGTGATCAGGTTTCTTCAGGCACCCTTGTCTTCGGCTACATATTCCCTCCTTTCAGGGCTAAGGGTGGACTTTCACCACCTAGATTATGACCATGCCGGTCACACTTCGCACCGCTGCGCTTGCGTGCGAGTCACTTTTTTCAAGAGCAAAACCAACAGTAGTCAGCTATAGTAATAAAAAATTTAGCGTGGGGATCCTCAATAAAAGAGAGCCGCTAAACTTAAAGCTTCTTTTAGCACTGGAGGTATCCCCACAATGAAAAAGCGTAGCTATAGAACTCAAAAAGTCAACCAACTGAATTGGGAGCAATTCAAAGAAAAGTTAGCAGGAGAGCCTGTTGTGTTTGCCATTGATGTCGCCAAAGTCAAACAGTATGCACTGTTAAGCAATAAAGATAATAGTGTTTATGAATTGCTGAGATGGGAGCATCCAGAACAAACAGGCTTGGTACTGCAGGAACTGCAACAATTATCCTGTCCAATATCGGTTGTTCTGGAATCGACAGGCACTTACGGCGATCCATTGAGGTATCAATTCAAACAAGCCGGGTTTACCATTTATCAGGCCAGTGGCAAACGGGTTTCGGATGCTCATGAAGTATTTGACGGTGTGCCCAGTATGCACGATGCAAAGGCCGCAACCATCATAACAAAACTACATAGAGAGGGTTTGACTCACCTTTGGGAAGAATTATCGGAACAGGAAAAAGAATTAAATGTTCTCCAACGAGAATATGATATGCACCATAGTCAATACCAACGTAATCAGAACCGTCTGGAAGCCATTTTAAGTCGACATTGGCCGGAAGTAAGCTATTTGTTAGAGCTAAATTCAGTGACTCTGGAGCGCCTGTTACGGGAATATGGCTCACCTGAACGGATAGCAAAGGATGCAATTGAAGTCGCCAAAAAAATGAAGGTTTGGGGCAAAAATGGATTAAGTAAAGAAAAAATTGAGCTGGTAATTTCTAGTGCGGTTCGAACTCTGGGTCAACCCTGTATAGAAGCTGAAAGAGTTTATTTGCAGTCTTTGGCAGAAGAAATGAATCATAGTAGATTAAAAGAAAAACGGGCCAAAAAAGCCTTAGAAAAAATCATAAAAAGCGATCCTGAATTGAATGAAATGGGTGAGCTCATAGGCTTGGTAACAACCGCTGTATTATTGAGTCGACATCTAGATCCTCGGAAATTTTATTGTGCGCGAGCTTTGCAAAAGGCCATGGGTTTAAACCTGAAAGAAAAAAGCAGTGGGCGCCATATTGGGCAATTAAAGATCACTAAAAGAGGTAGTTCAATAGCGCGACGATATCTCTATTATGCAGCATTACGATTGATCAAAAATAATTCGATCATAAAATTCTGGTATGAAAAAAGGGCGAAACCTCGGGCAAAGAAAAAAACAGTGATCGCCCTTATGCGCAAACTTGCTAAAGCTTTGTGGTATGTTGCGCGAGGCGAAAAATTTGACGCTAGAAAGTTAATCAGCATCACTTGAAAGTAACTTACACAAGAACACCTAACGAATTAAGAGTAACTTCATGAGCAAGAGGTAAAGCCATTTGAATTGAAATTATAAATGATTGAATAATAAAGTTTTCGGCTAGAGTGACCTTCGGGAGCGCCTTAGATTCTTGAAAAAGAAATTTATAAGTAGTCATGAGGCACTCTACCGGATCCACTGAGGAACCGAATATCCAATGAAGCTGAACTGATGCCACTTAATGTGGACATTCAAAATAACAGGTTTGGTTTATCTCCTGAGACAGGATCCCGGAAACGATCAATTATTCGATAACCAACAAGACCGCACAGAAGAACACTCAACTTCTAATATAATTTATGTTGACGAATTCTGTGTGGAGAAGAAACCATAAAGAGAGGTTAAAATGATAATTGACAACCTTAAAACAGGCGCTCTTAGGCGAAAGTAACCAAAAATGCCCGACGCTAGGCCGCTAGGCACCGCGATTAGGGTGTTGATTCAATTGTAAATTTACTATCTGCGCCTACCATCAATGTGTTTGTTAAGTTTGTTCTAAAAAGTTAACTCGATCGTAGGTAGCATGCAAGTGCAGCCATGCAAAACCGTTTTGAAATCAAAAAGACTAACGTTTATTCCGAACAGCATGACCACCACCAGCCGGCTTGCGAGCCGCTGCGGATCTTGGCGTCCGATTAGCACTTCGAGCCTGTCCAGACTTATTCGCCGCAGATTTATTGGCAGAATATTTACCAGTTCGATTCTTAACTAACTTAGAATCCGCCGCAGGTACTAACTGATTCGGTCCATCACCAATTAACTCTGCGCGATTCATTTCTTTTAACAGTGCACGAATTTCCGGCCAGTTTTTCTCGTCATGATAACGCAACAAAGCTTTATGCTGACGGCGTCGCTCAAAATTCTTTTCGGTATAAACCGCTTCACTTTTATAGGTGACTTTATGTAACGGATTTTTTTCCGAGTGATACATAGCTGTCGCTAATGACATAGGGGATGGGTAAAAGTTTTGCACTTGGTCTAAGCGAAATTTATTGCGCTTTAACCAAAGGGCCAAGTTAAGCATATCGTTATCATCACAGCCGGGATGGGCGGCAATAAAATAGGGAATTAAATATTGCTCTTTACCGGCTTCTTTTGAGAATTTATCAAACATCCGCTTAAATTCGTCATAACTTTTCATTTCCGGTTTCATCATTTTATCGAGGGT
>JBFJZQ010000382.1:0-3140 GCA_041622015.1 Oleiphilaceae bacterium | reverse complement strand
GATTTGACACCCAATGTTATTTATTGCGACAGACATCACGCTAAAGAGACTGTTTCGCTAGTTCCTCGCTAAATGCCGCAATCGTTAGTTCAAGTTGTAAGTTTAATTCAGACCAAACCTTGCGTATGAAGTCTATGTCACCGCGTTTACTCGCTGCTTCAATTTGCATGGCAATATCTCCAAGAGGCTCTGCTGTTACATTGTATGCAGTTCCCTTTAAATCATGCGCTAAATTTGTGATTTTTGAATAGTCACAGGAGACAAACGCTTCATTCAGCTTATAGGTAAGCTGGGGTATATCTTCAAGAAAGACCTGAAGCAAGGTAATAAATAGTTCATGGTTATGCATGATTCGATTTAATAAAAGTTGTTTATCCCATACAACTGAAATTAGCTTTGCTTCATTGTTCATCATGATGAATCTAGACATTTTAACGATGTGTGCTTTGACCTAGTCAGCGCAATATCATTACTTGTTTTGTAAATAGCTTGAAATGGCATAATCAATTTGATCATAGCGAAAGCGTTCTTCAAGGTTATGAAACATAAGTTTTGATGAAGCTGGTTTGTCCAATTCTAGCCACTTTTCTTGAATGATTAAAATATCATCTTGTTCTATTAAATGTGAAATATCTATACTTTTCCCAGACAGCGATAACCTAAACATATGGGAATAAATTGTTTCTACTTTGACTTTCCGTTCATTGGCTATTTCTTCTGGGCTTAAGCCGCTTAAAAGCATCTCGTAAGTTAATTCATGGGTCTTGGATATTTTCCCAACCGCAAAAACTGTACTGGAATCTTTTGGTTTTTGGTTCTTTTTCGGCTTTGAGGTTTTTGCAGGGTTTAGTAAATCGCTTTCATCTTGAAAAAGACAGTCTTCTCTGGGTACTTTCGCCAAAATTAACTCAATAAATGCTCCACCGTATTTGTCGAGCTTGAATTTACCAACGCCGGAAATAGTAGAAAAAGCGATCAAGTTTCCGGGTTTAATTTTTGCCATGTCCGTTAATGTCGCATTTGAGAAGATGCGCGAGGTTTGCACTTGTTCTTCATCTGCCAGTTTTCGTCTTAGGTCTGAAAGTGCACTAAAAAGAGTATTTTCAGTATCAGTTAAGTCGCTATTTTCTGTTTTAACTTGCTTATTCTTAAAATCAATAACTTGGGGTTCACTGAGAAGAATGGTTTGTTCAGACTTCAAAATAGGCTTAGCTAAATCAGTTAGCACTAAGCGATTACCTTGTGTAAAATCGATAGATAACACGCCTTGATCAATTAATTGCGTGATGTAGCTCACCCAGCTTTTGTAATCAATATCTTTACCGACACCGTAGGTTTTAATTTGATGGTAACCATGTTGAATAATATCTTGCCTGCTAGAGCCTCTAATCACATCAACCAGTGTACTAAGGTTTACTTGTTGATTTAACCGAAGGCAAGCTGATAAGGCTATTTGGCTTAAGACCGTTCCATCAAAGCGTTTAGGAGGGTCGATACAGCGGTCACAATGCCCGCAAGGCTCGCTTTTATACTCGCCAAAGTAATTGAGTATAAAATTAGTACGACAACTAGTTGCTTGTGTGAACTCCCACATCCGCTGAAGTTTAGCGGTTTGCACATCTTTAAATTGTTGCGCCGCGCCACTATGATCGATGAAATCTTTCAGCGTTTTCATGTCTCGATAACCTGCAAACAACAGGGTTTCTGACGCTTGACCTGCACGGCCCGCACGACCAATTTCCTGATAATAACCTTCGATATTTTTAGGCAGATTATAGTGAATGACCCAAGCTATATTGGCTTTATCTATGCCCATACCAAAAGCAATGGTAGCGCAAACTATTTGTAGTTTATCTTGCTGGAAATCGTCCTGAATACGTGCACGGTCTTGAGGTTTTAATGCTGCATGATAAAAGTAACTATTGAATCCAGCCTTCTTCAATTTCAAGGCTAGATCTTCTGTAGAGCGTCGACTCAAGCAATAAATAATGCCGGGCTTATTTTGATGTGTGGAAATAAATTTCTTAATCACTTCAATGCGATCATTTGCGGGCAGCACATTCAAAGTTAAATTCGTTCTCTCGAAACTAGATACAAAAGATTCGCAGTTCACTAAATGAAGCTGTTGGCGAATATCAGCTTGGGTGGCTGTGTCAGCAGTAGCCGTTAAGGCAATAACCGGAATACCCGAAAATAAACGCGTTAGTTCTGTTAGTCGGGTATATTCAGGTCGAAAGTCATTTCCCCAAATAGACACACAGTGTGCTTCATCGATCGCGATCTGTTTGACATTTTGTTGTTGAATCCATGTGATAAAACCATTCGAAACCGCACGCTCAGGGGATACATAAAGCAGCTTCAATTGATTATTTGCAACTTGCTGCTGTATCAGAAGTTCATCTTCATATGAGCCAGAACTGTTAAGTGAGGCAGCGGGAATGCCATTTGCAGTTAAAGCGCCAACTTGGTCTTGCATGAGTGAAATCAAGGGCGAAATAACGAGCGAAAGGCCATCCATCAGTAGCGCGGGTAATTGATAACAAATAGATTTACCACCACCGGTTGGCATAATCACCAAGCTCGATTCTTTGTTCAAAGAACGTTTTATAACGTCTAATTGAGTCAGCCGAAAAGCATCGTAACCAAAAACAGATTTAAGGGTTTCGTGAAGTTTTTGATCAGTATGCTGCAAGATTACATTCCTTAGGTTTTGGTTATAAGTGTTTCTGCTGTTAAATTCGACGTTGCGTCAAATGCTTGATGATAAAGCGAGCAGGGGACAACATCGATCTATATTCTTCCAGGCAAGGTGGCAGGCCACCGCAAATATGAAATCGAATAATCTGGGCAGCAATAGGCGTAGTAAACAAACCTTTCGAACCATGCCCAATATTAACAAAAAGATTTGGGTAATAGGTTCCATATTGGTCTTTGCTGGCATTAGAATCAACCCGAAGTTTTGCAAAGTCTTCAATCATTTTTTCTGCAATGGGGGCATGCCCTACGATGGGTAAATAATCTGGTGTTGTGCAACGTAAGCCAGCAGAATGATGATAATCGGCTGACTCTGCAATATCAGGATCTAACCATTCGGGTAACCAATGTTGCAGGCTATTTATATTTTGTTGAGTATCACTCTC
>JBFJZQ010000381.1:0-3143 GCA_041622015.1 Oleiphilaceae bacterium | reverse complement strand
GTATCGACCATGACCGACTTCAAAATATCTTCTTTAGTTTTGAAATGATGAAAAAGACTACCCGACTGAATACCCGCTGCATTGGCCAAGTCACGAACTGTGGTTCGTTCATAGCCTTTCTGGTTAAATAATTTAGCGGCAATCAGCAGCAAACGGCCTTTGGCACTATTGGGATCTGTTGCTTCAATTTCTGAATTTTCTAATTTTTGAACATTACTTGCAGATGCCAAAATCCAGCTCCTAAAATGTATTTTTAATGAACGCCATATGCGTTCCCTGAGTTTTCCCGCACTGAGTTTATCGAAGTGTCGAAGGGTCGAAGGGTCAAATTGAACTTTAGGCTTACATCGCATACGTTTCGACGAGTTCAACGAGCTCAACTATTTTTACTAAGCCAATCTAATAATAATATCAAATCGACCACTTTACAAACCAAGCGCTTGCTTGGTAGACTAATTTCAGTTGTTTCACTCATGAATCAGGAAATTGGAATGAACACAGCAGCAGAAAAGAACAAAACACATAAAAACTCAATCCGAATTGGCTGTGCCTCAGCCTTTTGGGGAGATACCGAAACAGCTGCCAAACAGTTAGTCGATAAAGGTGAGATTGATTATTTAGTCTTTGACTATCTTGCTGAAATCACCATGTCGATCATGGCTGGCCAGAAGATGAAAGACCCAAATGCCGGTTACGCCAGTGACTTTGTGAATACTGTCATGGCGTCTCTGCTTTCAGATATCAAAGAAAAAAATATTAAAGTGATCAGTAACGCGGGTGGCGTCAATCCTCAAGCCTGTGTGAATGCCTTACAAGCCATCATCGACAAAGCAGACATAGACTTAAAAGTCGCGATGGTCGATGGCGACAATATTCTGCCTAAGAAAACGTTTTATGAAGAATCTGGCATCACAGAAATGTTCACCGGCGAGCCTATCCCTAAAATGCTTGTCAGTATGAACGCTTATCTCGGCGCCAATGGAGTCGTGTCTGCCCTCGAACGCGGTGCAGATATTATCGTCACTGGCCGCGTCGTCGATAGCGCTGTGGTATTAGGTGCATTGGTGCATGAATTTTCATGGACATGGGATGATTTCGACAAGCTCGCGCAAGGCGCTTTAGCGGGTCATATCATTGAGTGCGGCGCGCATTGTACAGGTGGTAACTTCACCGATTGGACCTCGGTTGCCGATGGTTACGATGATATGGGCTTCCCGATTGCCGAAGTCTCTGCAGATTCCAGCTTCATTATAACCAAACCAGAGAATACCGGTGGTGCGGTGACCACCGCTACTGTCGCTGAACAGTTGGTTTATGAAATTGGTAACCCACACGCCTACCTACTACCCGATGTCATTTGTGACTTTTCACAAGCGCAGTTAAGCCAAGTATCTGACAATCACGTTCAAGTCACCGGTGCGAAAGGTTTGCCACCGACTGACTCGTACAAAGTTTCTGCAACTTGGCCGGATGGTTTTAAATGTACCGTCACCTTTTTAATGGCGGGAATCGATGCGCCGAAAAAAGCCCAGGCAGTTTCTGAAGCCATCCTCAAAAAAACCTCACGCATGCTAGAAGAAAAAGGCTTAAAACCTTTCTCTCAAGTTGATATTGAATTACTCGGTACCGAAGCGACTTACGGCGCACAGGCTAAACGCAATGATACCCGTGAAGTCGTAGTGAAAATTGCCGTTGCCAGTGCCGATAAAAAATCACTGGTGTTATTTTCACGAGAAATTGCCCAAGCGGCGACCGGCATGGCACCAGGTATTACCGGTATCGTCGGTGGCCGACCGACTGTTTGGCCCAAGATTCGACTTTTCTCCTGCCTGGTTCCTAAAGATAGTGTCGAAGTGAGTACGCTTATCCGTGATGAAAAACAGAGTGTGCCACTCAGCTTATTCAAGGGTGAAATTCCACAAACACCACCAGCTGTTTCAAGTAAACACGCTGAAGCTGTAGATCCTCAATTGACCGTACCCTTGGTCGCTTTAGCCTGGGCCAGAAGTGGTGACAAGGGTGATCACGCCAATATTGGGGTGATCGCGAGAAAAACGGAATACCTGCCTTATATTCTTGCGGCCTTAAGCAAGGAAAATGTTGCGGCGTTTATGCAGCACACCTTGTGTCCTGAGAAAGGAAAAGTAAATTCATGGCTGCTCCCCGGTATTCATGCCCTTAATTTTTTACTGGAACATGCATTAGGCGGCGGCGGTGTTGCAAGTTTACGTATCGACCCTCAAGGGAAAGCATTTGCTCAACAACTGCTTGAATATCCTATACCTGTTAGCAAAAAAATCTTTGACGATCTAAGCCAATAAAGTCAGTCAGTATAAGGAAGGTACCATGCCTAATAAAACAACGTCTGATAACACAAAAAATACCTATCAATCTGTTTTCAAAGACAGTTTATTCGAAAATAAAACCATGATTGTTACCGGCGGAGGCAGCGGTATTGGCCGCTGTACCGCGCACGAATTAGCAGCGCTTGGCGCCACGGTGATTTTGCTTGGACGCAAACTCGATAAATTAGAAGTCGTGGCCAATGAAATTAAAGAAGACGGCGGTAAAGTCGATTTTTATGCCTGCGACATTCGCGAAGAAGCCACCGTTCAACACACCATCAAAGAAGTTGTCGCTAAGCATCCTATTATTCACGGCTTAGTCAATAACGCCGGTGGCCAATTCCCCTCTCCTTTAACAGGCATCAACCAAAAAGGCTGGGAAACTGTCGTACGTACCAACCTAACGGGCGGCTTTTTAATGGCCAAAGAAGTGTATTTGAAAAGCATGTCTAAGCATGGCGGCTCTATCGTTAATATCGTTGCCGATATGTGGGGCGGTATGCCAAGCATGGGGCATTCCGGTGCAGCGCGAGCGGGTATGGTCAACTTCACTCAAACTGCGGCGGTTGAATGGGGCGCATCAGGGGTTCGCGTCAATGCGGTTGCTCCGGGTTGGGTGGCATCCAGTGGTATGGATTCTTACCCAGAAAGCATGAAGCCTTGGATAAAAGGCTTACAAGAAGCGGTTCCCCTAAAACGTTTAGCAACCGAAGCGGAAGTGAGTTCGGCCATCTGTTTTTTATTAAGTGACGGGGCAAATTTTGTCAGCGGTGCTTGTTTACGCATTGATGGTGCGGC
>JBFJZQ010000380.1:0-3148 GCA_041622015.1 Oleiphilaceae bacterium | reverse complement strand
TTCATTGGTTGTTACAAGGCTTCTTGATAGTGGGCAATCATACTTGTTGGAACATCTGTGATAATGCTTTCTATTCCAAGTCCGACAATGTGATCCACTCTTGAAATATCATTGACCGTCCAGCAGGAAATCTCGATATTGGCTGTTTCCGCAAGCGCAACTATTTTCTTAGAGGCTAATTTTTCATTTAATGCTAATAAACTCGCCCCGATATTCATGCAGCTTCTTACAGGTCTTTGATATAGATACTCACAGACGAAACCTGTTTCAATTCTCGGGTTTTTTTCTTTTAAGGTTTTTAAGAACCATTTATTCGGTGAGGTTACATGGCATTTTTCAAATAGGTCATGCTCTGAAATAAACGTACTTAATTTTTCAATGATGATGCTTAAGCTATCACGTCGAGCTGTCTTGACCTCAAACTGCCAGCTTTTGGTGTTTGGAACGGCTAAGTAGATACTTTCCAATTTGCTAATGAAGCAAGGCGTTGTCCAGCCCGGGGTATTATATCTGGCGTCAATCGTGGCCAGCTTTGAATAGGGCAGTCGGTTCAGCCTATAGCCAAAGCCACTGGTTCGTTTGAGGGTTTTATCATGATAGACGATGAGTTCTTTATCTGCTGATAACTGAATATCTAATTCAAAATGTTGGCAGCCATTTTGTTGTGCGTGAACAAAACCTTCTACTGTATTTTCAGGTGCTTCATTGCGCGCACCTCTGTGGCCAATTATTTTCATGCGTAGCGTGTATCTCAAATGCTCAATGTATTCAATTAAGTGTTGGGTCTGCTTTGTTCGGCAATATGTTTCGCTTCAATAAATTTCACGTGAGGCAGGTAAACCAGATCTGCCACACGTCTAATCAAATGCTCTTCATAAGCATCAATCACATTATCACTAAAGGCCATCTTCCACATTAAAGTAATTAGTTGAAACTTTTGTGACATGTCATAACGTTCATTAATTAATGATGTGAATTCGTACAAAGAGGTTGATGCATCTGATTGAGCCATGGCCAATGTTATTAACTCATTATGCTCAAGTTGTTGTGATTGATTAAAGTGCACATTGACCAGCTCCACTAACTTCGATTGTTCTTGATCAGATAGGGAATGGTCTGCTTTGGCGACTTGAATCAATAGGGATATTGCCGCCAGCCTGATAGCGTCTTCCGAGGCACTATCGGGCACATTTTCTTTTGGGGTGATGAGTGAGAGTAGTTTTTTTATCAAACTGATTGCTCACTTAAGAGTTGTTCAAGTGCAACTTGGTCTTCTGCAAATTTACGAATACCTTCGGCTAACTTCTCAGTCGCCATCGCGTCATCATTTAACTTCCATCTAAAACCTGCTTCATTCAAGGTGATTTTTTCTTGAGTTTTAGCCGTTGAATCATTTAACTTTCTTTCCAGCTTGGCATCATCCTTGGCTAATTTTTCTAGAAGTTCAGGGCTGATTGTTAGACGATCACAGCCTGCGAGTTGCTCGATTTCTTCCAGGTTTCTGAAGCTTGCGCCCATGACAATGGTTTTGTATCCGCAGGCTTTATAGTAGTTATAAATTTGAGTTACTGATAAAACACCAGGGTCTTCATCTGCTGAGTAGCTGTCTTTGCCGGTACTTTTTTTATACCAATCTAAAATTCTACCGACGAAGGGAGAAATCAGAAATGCACCGGCTTCTGCAGCGGCAACAGCTTGTGTAAACGAAAACAATAATGTCAAATTGCATTGAATATCTGCTTGTTCGAGGGCTTTGGCAGCTTGTATGCCTTCCCAAGTCGAGGCGATTTTGATGAGAACGCGGTCTTTACTCACGCCATTTTGTTCATAGAGTGCAATGATATTTTTCGCTTTGGCGATAGTTGCTTGGGTATCAAATGATAAACGGGCATCAACCTCTGTTGATACTCTGCCAGGAATATATTTTAAGATTTCTGTACCGATAGCCACGGCAAGATGATCGCAGGCGGCAGAAATTGCTTTTTTCTTATCGCTTTCTTGGTGCTTGCCATAGTCAATGGACTTGGTAACCAGCTCTTTATACTGAGCCAAACTAGCTGCTTTAAGCAGTAAGGAGGGGTTTGTTGTGGCATCCTGTGGCTGCCATAATTTAATGGCTTCGATATCGCCGGTGTCTGCGACAACGGTTGTCATTGATTTTAATTGTTCAAGCTTGTTCATAAATTCCAACTAATTTTTATAATAAATAATTATTCTTCAGGCACACATTCAAGCGCATTTAAAAGGGTCTGTAAACCTGCATCCGGTTTATGTGCATTCTCACTTAGATAACGTCTAAAACGTTTACCGCCAGGTTGCCCATGAAACAGCCCCAGAATGTGTCGGGTGATGTAACTTAATTTCTGGCCTTCAGATAATTGTTGCTCAATATAAGGAAACATATTTCGAATAACCTCATGACGCGAAAGCGTTGTCTCTTTAGAAGCGTAGATCATAGTGTCGACATCAGCCAATATCCAAGGGTTTTGGTAGGCCTCGCGACCTATCATGACACCATCAATATATTTTAGATGATGGATAGAGTCATCAATCGTTTTAATGCCACCATTGATAATGATTTCCAAGTGAGGGAAGTCACGTTTCAGAGCATAAACATAGTCATAATTGAGGGGTGGAATTTCACGGTTTTCTTTCGGACTTAAACCCTGCAGATGTGCTTTGCGCGCATGAATGGTAAAGGTTTGGCAACCCGATTCAGCGACTGTACCGACAAAGTCACATAGAAATTGATAGCTGTCTAGTTCATCAATACCAATTCGATGTTTGATGGTGACTGGAATATCACAAGCCTCTGACATACTGATCAAACAGTTTTTGACGAGATCGGCATGCCCCATCAAACAGGCACCAATCATATTGTTTTGAACGCGGTCACTCGGGCAGCCAACATTCAAGTTAACTTCCTTATAACCGTAAGACTGAGCTAGTTGAGAGCAGGTCGCTAACTCCTCAGGCTTAGAGCCACCTAATTGAAGCGCCACAGGATGTTCATCCCAACTGTATTGGAGGTGGCGTTCTTGATCCCCGTAAATCAACGCGCCGGTCGTGACCATTTCAGTATAGAGGAGTGCTTCTTTGGAAATGAGCCGGGCAAAATATCTGTAATGCCTATCGGTCCAATCCATCA
>JBFJZQ010000379.1:0-3168 GCA_041622015.1 Oleiphilaceae bacterium | reverse complement strand
TTGTTCAAATAATTATGGGCCTTATCAATTTCCTGAAAAGTTAATTCCATTAACAATATTAAATGCCTTAAATGGCAAAAGCTTGCCAGTTTATGGCAAAGGTGAGCAGGTGAGAGACTGGTTATATGTCGATGACCATGTCAACGGCCTTTATGAGGTCGCGACAAAAGGCGAGTTAGGAGAAACCTATAATATTGGTGGGAATCAGGAACAAAGAAATATTGATGTCGTTGAAACGATATGCGCCATTCTCGAAGAGTTAGCACCCATTAAACCAGAGGGTGTTATTCGCTATGACGATTTGATCGATTATGTGGAAGATCGTCCAGGCCATGATTTTAGATATGCCATCAATGCTGAAAAAATCTCCAAAACCTTAGGCTGGCGGCCTGAGGAAAGTTTTGAAAGTGGTCTGAAAAAAACGGTTCAATGGTTTATCAATAATCGAGATCAATAGTCATGATAATCAGTAAAAGTCTTAGCTTAAATTTTGTGAATATTAGGGGTGAATGACGTGAAGGGAATAGTCTTAGCAGGCGGCGTAGGGTCCAGACTCTATCCTATTACCAAGGGCGTCTCCAAACAATTGCTGCCCATTTATGATAAACCGATGATTTACTACCCGATCTCGGTATTAATGCTGGCAGGTATTCGAGACATATTGCTGATCTCTTCACCTGAAGACTTACCAAATTATAAGAAGCTCTTAGGCTCCGGAGAAAGCTTTGGCTTGAATCTCAGCTATGCGGAGCAAGAGCGCCCCGAAGGCTTAGCGCAGGCCTTTCTGGTGGGTAAAGAGTTTATTGGCGAAGACAGTGTCTGTTTGATCTTAGGCGACAATGTTTTTTTCGGGCAAGACTTCTCCCCCAAACTGCAGGACGCCGCAAAACTCAAAGCGGGCGCAACTATTTTTGGTTATAGAGTGAAAGACCCTGAGCGCTTTGGCGTGATTGAATATGATGCTGAAGGTCGGGTTTTATCCATTGAAGAGAAGCCTGAAAAACCCAAATCAAATTTTGTTGCCACGGGGTTGTATTTCTTTGATAACAATGTCATAGAAATCGCCTCAAAAATCCAGCCATCGCAGCGTGGAGAGCTAGAGATAACAGATGTGATCAAAGCCTATCTGGCTAAAGGTACTCTAAAGGTGACTATCTTAGGCCGAGGCTTCGCTTGGCTAGATACGGGTACGCACGATAGCTTGATCGACGCAGGACAGTTTGTAAAAACGGTGGAAGAGCGGCAGGGTTATAAAATTGCCTGTTTAGAAGAAATTGCCTTAAATCGCGGTTGGCTGAGTAAAGAGCAAGTATTAATGCAAGCTCAAGAAATTGCAGATACCAAATATGGCAAATACTTGCTCGATATGCTCGGTGCTAAGCCATGCTAGGGCTGCTATTTACTTGCTAGAATCTTTGCTAATTCGCTGACGACGCAATCTATTTCTTCAAGGCTTAAATGCATATGAAAGGGCAGCGCTAGGCCGTTTTCTGAAATGGACAGTGCATTAATAAGCGTGCTATGCCTTAAGATTTCAATGTGTTCAAAAGCCGGGTGCTTATGAATGAGGGGCGTATATAAGCGGCGGATTTCAATGTCTCTAGCCAATAGATCGCTCGATACTGAGTCTGCACTCGCCTTATCAAAGACCACAAAAAGGCTGGCCGGTATGTGTTGTTCTGTTCCCGCTTGCAAGCGAAGTGGCAGCTTTTTCTGTCTGAGTTGGCTTGTGAAGTGTGCAAACAGTTCACGGCGTTTATTGTGAATACTCTCAAGTCTGTCCATGTTTGCCAAGGCAACGGCACAATGGTATTCGCTTAACTTTGCATTAGTACCCCCTTGGTTGATGATGCGGTCGGGTTCGATGCCGAAATTGGACATTTTTTTAATGTGTAGGGCCTGTTCTTTTAAGGGGCAAACCACAATGCCGCCTTCGCCTGCGCCAATGGGCTTGGTGGCATGTAAACTAAACGCATAAATGAGTGTGTCGCTAATTGATTGATTTATAAGCGCGGCCGCGGCATCAACGACTACAGGTAAACCGGTGTTTTTGCTGAAGTCAGACCAGGTTGTTGAGTCAATCGGTATGCCAAAAGCGGCAACGGGTAGTACAGCAGAGAAGTTTTCAACGGCAATAGCTTGCTCTGCAAGAGTCGGCGTAAGCTGCCAGCTTTCTGTGTCAATATCACAGATCACCGGGGTGAGGCCTACATTAATAATAGCCTCTATCGTTGCAGGGAAAGTAAAACTACTAGTCAATATCTTGGCGCCAGCAGGTAAGTCCAAGCTTTTCAAGGCCAACTCAATAGCCGATGTGCCTGAAGAAACTAACACAATTCGATCAGGGTCGATGTCATTAAAAATATTTTCAGCTAGGCTTAAGGTTAACTTATCAAAGAGTGGCCCAAAGTTGGAATACCAGCGCTTAGCGTCAATTTCCCTGAGATACGGTGTGAGTTGATCTGTTGTGGGCATGTCGGGGATAAAATAATTAACCATTGATTAAAAACCTTGAAATTGAATACGTTTTATTAGATTTTTAGCAATTATTAGGCCTTAAATGATTTTTTTAAAACACATCACACCAAGTTGGATTTTTTATTAAAAATCTTGTCTAAAATAGAGATTGTAATAAATATAGCAGCTTTAAGTTTTTCGTTTGTAAAAAGGCAAGTAAATGAAAATAGCAATTATGCAGCCATACTTTTTTCCATATTTGGGTTATTTTAAACTTTTCGAGAAAGTTGATCTTTTTATGATCTATGACTGCGTACAATTTCCCAGAAGGGGCTGGGTTCACCGTAATCGAATTCAATTAAATTCTAGCTCTAAATTGGAATGGGTCACTTTACCGATTCAAAAAAGCCCTCAATCAACTAAGATAGAAGAGTTAAAGTTTCAAAAAACTTCAGATATCTGGTTTAAGGAGTTAAATAATAAATTAAAGAAAGTATCGCGTCTTAATAATCTTGAGCTGCAATATAATGACATACTAGTGAATGGGAGTTCTGGAGTTGTGGGTTATTTAGAAACTTCAATGAGACAGGTTTGTGACGCTTTGGGTCTATCTGCAAAAATTGTTCGTTCAAGTTCTTTTGATGTTGAACCGAATTTAAAGGCACAAGATAGAATATTGGAATTATGTCGACGGGTGGGGGCATCGCATTA
>JBFJZQ010000378.1:0-3174 GCA_041622015.1 Oleiphilaceae bacterium | reverse complement strand
GGCTGCTTTTTCCTCTTGCGTCAGTCCGTTGGTTTCTGAACCCGCATTCTCATCATTCAGTTTATTATTCTCAAAACAACCGGTTAGCATCAAAGAAGATGCAATCGCGACACTTAATATGGATTTTTTATACATGAATAAGACCTTTTCCTAAGTAGTTCTTAAATTGTCTCAATGACTTGGCTAGATGATGGGTTCTCGTTTATTGCTCGTATTTAACGCATGCTTTAAACGCGCACCACCAGGCCGAATTTTTTTGACCTAGTTTAAACGTAGACAGGAAACCTATGTTTGTCGAATTTTTTATTTAAAATTAGCCCTTAGTGGGCTTATTTTTGAAAGAGTTAATTTGTCTAGGCTATAGATGCTTTTTTAGTGACTACCTTCTGATTTGAAGAAGGGGTACAATTTGCGCACTTTTTAAAATGCGCAGAGTCGTTTGCTTTAAACACCTATACTTAACTTTTGTTGGTGGACTGTTTTGAAGCCTTCGCCGAACGCAATTATTACCACTCAAAATTAGAGAGAGATCATGACCCTTATTCGTCAAGACGACTTAATCGATAGTGTTGCAGATGCCCTTCAGTTTATTTCCTATTATCACCCTAAAGATTTTATAGACGCGGTCTATGAGGCGTATCAGAAAGAAGAATCACAAGCGGCGAAAGATGCGATGGCCCAGATTCTGATTAACTCTAGAATGTGTGCCGAAGGGAAACGCCCGATTTGTCAGGATACCGGCATCGTGACCGTGTTCGTTAAAGTGGGAATGGATGTGCAGTGGGACGCACAGATGAGTGTCACGGATATGATCAACGAAGGCGTGCGTCGTGCTTACACACATCCTGATAACATCTTACGTGCCTCTATTCTTGCCGACCCTGCCGGTGCGCGTAAAAATACCAAAGACAACACCCCTGCGGTTATTCACTATGAAATCGTGCCGGGTAATACGGTCGATGTGCAAGTTGCCGCCAAAGGCGGTGGTTCTGAAAACAAATCAAAAATGGCCATGCTTAACCCGAGTGATAGTATTGTAGATTGGGTTCTGAAAACTGTGCCGACAATGGGTGCAGGCTGGTGTCCACCAGGTATGCTTGGCATAGGTATTGGTGGCACCGCTGAAAAAGCCGCGGTCATGGCGAAAGAAGCCTTGATGGAGCCCATCGATATTCATGAACTGCGCGCTCGTGGACCAAAGAATAGAGTTGAAGAGCTACGTTTAGAGATCATGGATAAAGTCAACGACTTGGGTATTGGTGCGCAAGGCTTGGGTGGTTTGACGACGGTGATGGATGTCAAAATCAATGACTATCCAACACATGCCGCATCCTTACCTGTTGTGATGATTCCAAATTGTGCGGCTACTCGTCATGCACATTTTGTATTAGATGGCAGCGGCCCATCGTTACAGACGCCACCTAATTTGAATGATTGGCCAGAAATTACCTGGGAAGCCGGTGCCAGCGCAAAACGTTTGAACCTGAATACCGTAACCAAAGCAGATATAGCAGCACTGAAGCCCGGCGATACGGTTTTACTGACAGGTAAAATGCTAACAGGTCGAGATGCAGCCCATAAGAAAATGACTGAAATGTTAGCCGCGGGTGAAAAACTACCGGTTGATTTGGAAGGTCGTTTTATCTATTACGTCGGCCCTGTGGACCCGGTGCGTGAAGAAGTGGTGGGTCCTGCAGGCCCCACCACCGCAACGCGTATGGATAAATTTACTCGCACCATTCTTAAAGAAACCGGTCTATACGGCATGATAGGTAAAGCGGAACGTGGTCAGGTAGCGATCGATGCGATTAAAGAGTTCGGCTCAATCTATTTAATGGCCGTGGGCGGTGCCGCTTATTTGGTTTCAAAAGCGATTAAGAATGCTGAAGTAGTCGCTTTCCCTGAACTGGGCATGGAAGCCATTTACGAGTTTGATGTGGTTGATATGCCCGTTTCTGTCGCGGTAGACAGTACAGGTATTTCAGTTCATCAAACTGCACCTGCAATATGGCAGCAGAAAATTATTGATGCTAAATCTGTTTAACTCAGTAATTGTCGGGTTTGTATTTTATAGGGTGCGCTTGCGCACCTTTTTTAAAAACACAATTTGTTCGGTGCGCAAGCGCACCCTATAAATAGCGGACAGCTTTTTAAGGAACACCATGGAACGCACCTATCGTTTAGTCGTCTCATGCCCAGATAGAACGGGCATTGTAGCGAAAGTCAGTAACTTTCTCGCGACCTATAATGGTTGGATCACCGAAGCTAGCTATCACGCCGACCAAAAAAATGGTTGGTTTTTTATGCGTAATGAAATAAAAGCCAGCTCGATTCCTTTTAGCTTGGATGACTTCAAAATTGCCTTTCAGCCCATCGCAAAAGAATATTCGATGAATTGGTCGATCAGCGACTCCGCTACCAAGAAACGAGTGGTGTTAATGGTCTCGAAAGAATCACATTGCTTAGCCGACTTGTTACACCGTTGGCACAGTCATGAAATAAATGCTGAAATTGTGTCGGTTATCTCTAATCATGATGATTTGCGCAGAATGGTCGAGTGGCACGACATCCCCTATCACCATGTACCTGTTGACCCTAAAGATAAAACCCCCGCCTTTGCTGAAGTAAATCGTTTGGTGGAAAGCTATCAAACAGACTTAGTGGTACTTGCGCGCTATATGCAAATACTTCCAGCAGAGCTTTGTGAAAAATATTCGGGCAGAGTGATGAATATTCACCACAGCTTTTTACCGTCTTTTGCCGGCGCGAAGCCTTACCATCAAGCTTATGATCGCGGCGTGAAGCTGATCGGTGCGACTTGTCATTATGTCACCCAAGACTTGGACGAAGGGCCGATTATCGACCAGGACGTGATTCGTATTAGTCATAGCGACTCGATAGAAGATATGGTGCGACTAGGGAAAGATGCCGAGAAAAATGTCTTGGCCAGAGGCTTACGCTTGCACCTGGAAGATCGCGTGATTATTCATGAAAACAAGACGGTTGTTTTTTGATAGAAGTCGCTTATTGTGCGCTATTCCTCCGCGTATTGAGCCGAGTCGAAATGCCTGTATTGAGCCACGCCGAAATGCCTGTATTGAGTCATGCCGAAATGCCTTAGATGAAACGCAGCGTTTAATTTGGAAGACCCTTCGACACTTCGGCGGGCTCAGT
>JBFJZQ010000377.1:0-3178 GCA_041622015.1 Oleiphilaceae bacterium | reverse complement strand
TATACTCCTATGAATTTATCTGTTTCTTCTTTGAAAGTCCCTCGTTCACTATCATACACTCTCAGTTTATTCATTTTAATGCCACTCTCGGTTCAAGCGAGTGATCTAGAGACAAACATCGTCGCGAGTGTAAATGGCCATAAACTCAGCCTTCCTATGTATGAATTTTTATTGGGCAGCAGGCAACGAGAAGATCAGGAAAATACCGAATTTGAATTAAGCAAGGATGAGTTATCAGCAATACGCTCCCAAGCGACAGAAGATCTGGTGTTAACAGAGGTCTTAGCCCAAGAAGCGTTGCGGCTGAAGGTAGATCAGTTAGAAACAAATAAAGTTGAAATTGACTTAGCCCATAAAACCTTATTGGCGCAATTAATGGTCAGACAGCTCATGGAAAAGATTACAATCACAGAACAAGATATTCGTGCTGTCTATGATGCTGAAAAATCCACGAGCTTATATCGATTCAATTTATGGATGACGCCATCAAAAAACGAAGCCCAAAAATTATTGTCTCATCTGCAAGATAAAAAACCTTTTACGCACGCCTATGAAAAAATTGAAACACCATGGTTAGATCAGGCTGAGTTAGACCCTACTGTCATTGGAATAGTGGAAGCAACACAAGTAGGGGACTTCGTTTCCCAAATTATAGAGCAAGACGGATTTTGGAAAGTGGCTCAGTTAATTGATAAAAATAAATTCGATAAGCCGCCTTATGAAGAGGCTAAAGAAGTTATTAAAGCAGATTTAGTTCAAGCTCGGATTGAAGAGGAAATTAGAACGCTCTCGATGAAAGCCGATATTCAAATTAATCCTTTGCATATAAACTGATCAAACGAAATGAACATGCTCAGAAATATCAGTTTGGTTCAGTTGATCGTAAGTCTCCTGTTGATTTCTAGTTTGACTTATTTTGTGCTTCAAGTGAGCGGCCTTTCTCACACAGCACCACCGACAAAACCTGAGCCTCAGCGCCAGCAGAAACAAGTCACGCCCTTTGATAACAGTGTTAATAATCGCCAACAAGCAAGCCTGCCAGGTTTTAAGATTGTGGATATTCAACCGGTTTCTTCGGTAAGCTCAACTCCGTCAGTGTACTCTCAAGCGAACTCGACTTCCTACAAAAGTACTCTCGCCACACTTGATGATCAGAGCTTGCTAAACCTGAGTGATATTATAGAAAACTCAGTCGTCCCCGTTTTTTTAGATCAATATGACACTGCAACAACCTTAATGGATAAGAATGCCGCGATAGCATTGTTGGTATCTCGCTTACCTGAAGAGTTGGTTTCGCAGGACTTTCAAGAAATTAAGGTCTTGTTAAGAGATTCCTTACCCTACGATATAGCTGATAGTCTAGCGCAGAAATCTGAAGAGAAGTATCGCTTGAATGCGCAAGAACAAGCTTACCTTTCAAACGTGATTCAAAACAAAGCAACGCCTGCAAGCATGGAAGAGCAAATTGCTATTGCAGCACACTTGCAGTCTTTAAAAACTGAGCAAGAAGGTGTCGATTTCAACGATGAGCCGAGTCAGGCGTTTTCTGACTGGCAAAAAACGCAAGAGCGGCTTGAAAAAATTCAAGCATCATCGAATGCTTCAGAAGAAGATATTCATCAGGCACTCAAAGTAGAATATGGCGCCCAGGTGGCGGATGATTATCTCGAATTGTCGAACAGCGAAAAACAATGGCAGGAAAAATATACCGTTTTTCTAAAGGAAAAAAATATTATAAGTAATTCAGGCTTAAGTGATGCCGATAAAACCGCGCAAATCGAAAGCTTAATCCGGCAGCATTATGATGAAAAAGAATGGGCGGCAGCCCGAGGGTATCTTGATTTAATGAGCAAGTAACCTGGGAGTTAGATTAATAAATGATCGATTAATAATAAGTACTAAAAGAAAACCACTCATAATAAATGCACTTAAAATAAAAACAAAACATGGAATTTTACCAATGAAGAAGATCACCTCAATTCTTTCCGTAACCATTGCTTTGAGCTTTGCTGTTTCAGTTAATGCGAGTGATTTTGCCAAACTGGATGAAGCCTTAGCTACTAATGGCATTATTAATCACTTAGAACCTGTTTTTGACTTTGATGGTGATGGCTGTTTACCCAGTGCCGGTATCAGTAGGCTCGGTGAACAAAATGCAGGTCTCAAAACCTCGGGTAAGATTACCGGTGACTGTCGTTCAGGAAATTTTTTACTGACCTCTAATACTGTTCACCGTTATGTCTGTAAAACTGTCTCAGGCAATAAATACTGTGGGCATATCTATGCTTTGTATTTTGAAAAAGATCAGCTATTTGATTATTTAGGTGGTGGCCATCGGCATGACTGGGAACATGCTGCGGTATGGACAAAGAATGGGGTCGTCACACATGGAACCTATAGTTCGCATGGAAATCAAACCACTAAACCAGCCTCGCAATTGCCCTTTCAGGGCAAGCATTTGAAGATTGTTTATCATAAAGATGGGGTGACGACTCATGCCTTCCGTTTTGCCAAAACCAATGAATATGCTGAAAATCCTTATGGCTCTTTCCTCACGCCAACCATTGTGAGTTGGTATCAAATGGTAGGAGATGGGCTATCGAATCAACAGATGCGATCAAAGTTAAATAGCTTTAATTATGGCTCTGCCAACCTTCCGGTGAAAGACAGTAACTTTTTGAATAACATCAACAATGGCAGGCCTTCTAGCTATCCAATATTTACAAGCTCGGATGTGACAGCCTCTAAATAAAAGACATATCAATACAAAGAGTTATAGCGAATGACCTGTAGCTCTTTCTTTAAAATAATAATGACAAATTGGCCTGCTTAACTTGTGCAAATTTGCCGTGTATATTTAATCTATATCGCCTGAAATAAGCTTGTTGTTATATCGCCGCGATTTTACAAAGCGCGCTCAGACAGGCATTATTTAATTCTAGATAAGTGGTAGGGGGTTAATATCTAGGTTTTTTATTGATCTATACTGGTTATATATCTGCAGTAATCAGATATCGAGTTCATTTAATGAAGGAGAAAAAAGATGACTGAAGAACATAATAAACTTGTTGATGCTTACGAGCGCTTTTCTCAAAAAACTAAAGATATACTTGAAGAGTCTCAAGATAAAACTTCACAAGCATTCGATAATGCCATGGAAAAAGCGCGCGAGAGCTTA
>JBFJZQ010000376.1:0-3183 GCA_041622015.1 Oleiphilaceae bacterium | reverse complement strand
CTTTCTTTTTTGCAACGCTTTCAATGGCTGCAGCGTCATATTGCAGTGGGCCATCAATCAAAATATCGGGTCTTTTGGTTTGGGCAATTTTTGTGGCTTCGCGTACTTTGTCTACGTCATGTCCTTGTCCACTAATTCCTGTACTGTAACTGATCATAGCAACCTTGGGATCAATGCCAAATGCTTTCGCTGAGTCAGCGCTTTGAATGGCAATATCTGCAAGCTGTTCTGCATTAGGGTCTGGGTTGATTGCGCAATCTCCATAGACTAAAACTTGTTCTGGCAGGCACATAAAGAAAACAGAAGATACCACTTTAGCATTGGCTGTAGTTTTAATAAGTTGAAGTGCGGGTCTCACGGTATTTGCGGTGGTGTGAACGGCGCCTGAAACAAGTCCGTCTACTTCATCAAGCGCTACCATCATCGTTGCTAAGACGACATTGTCTTCGAGCATAGCGAGCGCCATTTGAGGGCTTACGCCTTTACTTTTTCGTAACTCGGTCATTGGTTCAACATAGCGCTGTCTGACCTTATCAGGGTCTATGATTTGAATATCAGCAGGCAGTACTACACCTTGAGACTTGGCAACCATATTAATTTCTTCTGGGTTGCCAATCAGTATGCATTTTGCCAATTTGCGTTCATGGCAAATAACCGCAGCACAGACTGTTCTCGGCTCGTTGCCTTCAGGAAGCACAATAGTTTTATTGGCTGCTCTGGCATTTTCAGATAATAAGTATCTGAATGCTGAGGGAGAGAGTCTTGATGCTCTTTCTTTTTCACAGTGAAGCTTTAACCAACTTGTATCTAGATGGCTAGCAACTGTTCTCATCACATCATTTATTCGATCTAGATCATCTAAAGGCACTTTGTTTTCAAGACTAGACAGCTTTATTGCTGTTTCAAAAGTATCTTCTGGTGTAATTAAGAGAGGGAGGCCGTTTTTTAACGCGGGTCTGCACAATGATAAAATAGCCGGATCAGGCTGATAACCGCCAGTTAGAAGCAAGCCGGCAAGCGGCGTGCCATTTTGTGCGGCCATGCATGCTGCAAGGATGACATCACTGCGATCTCCTGGTGTTACCAGCAAACAACCTGGCGTCAAAGCACTGACAAGGTTAGAGACACTTCTTGCGCAAATTGAAATCCTTAAAACGCGACGACTTAAATCATGAGTTGTCGTCTGTAACGAGTCCGGATTTATAGTGACAGGAACAAAACTGAATTCGTCCGCGATATCTTTGACGCGCGGAGCTTGAAGCTTGCTTTGAAGTGGTATTTTACCAATGAGTTTGAAGTTATCGTTGAACGACTTACTGTCATTAATGAATTTAAAATTTAGCTTTTCATTGTGCATTGATGGCGAATTTGGTTTAAAGTCTTCGGATATGTTTAAACCATTATCATTTGCATCGTTCTGATCAATGACGCCAATTTTATTCAGAATGCAGCCTATAATATTCTTTTTAGTCGAACCAAAAGTGCCTACCGCAGTATGAATATGTTTATCTAGCTTTTCTGAAGTATGCGGCGGTGTTAAACAACTGATCGGCGTTAAGAGAATAATTTCTGCATCTAAACTACTTGCAATATCCTTATTGAGGTCAGATGAGTAAGCTTGGTCCTGAGTCGGTACGATGCCCTCGATAATAATTACATCATAACGTTGTTTGACTTGATGGAAGTTGGCTGAAATCTTCTCCATCAACAAACCTTTATCACCGCGGCTAATAAATGCTTGAGCATCAGAAATATGGATCGCGTCAGGTGTTTCAATATGGTTGATTGCCTTGGCGAAATGAATAGAGTGGTCTTGTTGGTTCTTCGCAGATTGTGATAGTGGCTTGAAAAAGCCAACCCTTACGCCAATTTCATCGAGCGCTCTAAGAAGACCTAAACTTACAGAAGTTAAGCCGGCATTGTTGGCTGTTGGTGCGATAAAGAATGATTTTGCCATCTTGTTTATGTCTGTCCATGTAATATATTTGTGTTAATGAGCCTATTAATTGTTGCCAATGGCCCAATCTACTTGTCTTGTATTAATTGAAGCGTGTCGGAAACGATCATAGCCTCTTCATCTGTCGGAATGATTAATATCGGCCGACTCGTTTCTAAGTGTATCGGTGTCGCCAGTACATCATTCATATTGGATGAATTATTGGCTGATGAGTTTAATGCAAAGCCTAAAACAGTAAGGTGCTTAATAATCATTTCTCTTACTAGAGATGAGTTCTCACCAATTCCCCCTGTGAATACAAGCGCATCTAGTTTTTGCAGTGACACTGACATCGCAGCGATATATTTTGCGGCTCTAAAGCAAAATATATCTAATGCAAGTTGGGCGCTTTGATTGCCATGACTAGCGGCTTCACAGAGGGTTCGCATGTCATGGCTTAACTGAGATATACCTAATAAGCCGCTTTTTTTATTCAAGGTCTGATTAATCTCAGCGGGGCTTATTCCTTTATTTACAAGATAGTCGAATATACCCGGGTCGATGTCGCCTGATCTGGTTCCCATTACAAGTCCTTCAAGAGGCGTTAGCCCCATGCTAGTGTCGACACTTTGGCCGTCTTTTATTGCCGCAACACTTGCACCGTTTCCTAGATGAGCAGTGATAATGGATACATCACTAATATCTTTTTCTAAATAGCTGGCGGCTTGTTGGCTGATATATCTGTGACTAGTGCCATGAAAACCATAGCGACGAATTTTAAAATCTTCTGTCCATTTTTTAGGCAAAGCATAGGTGTGTGCAAATTCTGGAATGGTTTGATGGAAAGCTGTATCGAAAATGGCCGTTTGGGGTGTTTCGGGGAAATGCTTCTTAAGTACTTCTATGCCCATGATATTTGCAGGGTTATGCAGTGGGGCGAGTTCAGAGCAAAGCTTTATTTGATCTAGCACGTTGTCAGTAATAATAACGGATTGACTGAAAGTATTTCCGCCATGCACAACTCTATGGCCGATACCAAGTAAATTCTCTTGAAGAGCAAAACTATTATTTAATTTAGAAATGATGATCTTAAGGCTGTCAGCATGAAAGCTTGCTGAACCATTTTGTAAGTCTATATGTGTCTTGTTTTTTTCGGAGCTTTGTTTAATTGAAATGCTCGCTTGAGTGCTGCTTGTTAGCTCTGCAATCCCTTCAGATAAGAGTTTTAAAGGCTTGAATAATGATAG
>JBFJZQ010000375.1:0-3183 GCA_041622015.1 Oleiphilaceae bacterium | reverse complement strand
TTTACAAGGCATTCCACACGCTAGCAGCAAATAAACAAGCAAAGTTGTTAGGTAGGTCTAATTTGCACGATAAATATATTTTTTAGGATTGACAGGCTTTCCTTCTTTTCTTACCTCATAATGGACGTGAGGGCCTGTAGAACGGCCTGTACTACCCATCGTTGCCAACACCTGCCCTTTTTCAACTACGTCACCCACTGCCGCCAACAGGCTTTTACAATGAGCGTAGCGCGTTGTATATCCGTCGCCATGGTTTACTTCAACTAAATTCCCATAGCCATATCGTGTACCTGACCAGGTGACAACACCAGAAGCAACCGCAATAATGTCACTATCCTCCTTGCCGGCAAAATCTACCCCGCCGTGCCAAGCACGCTTTCCTGAAAAGGGATCTGTACGATAGCCATAAGCAGAAGACATCCAACCCCATTTGATTGGTCTACCCGCTATAAACAATTCATCCTGGGTGTTACGACTCACAAACAACGCATCGATAACTTCAAGCTGTTGTTCACTATTGACAATTTGATTTTCTATTTCTTCAATACTTTCAAGCAAGCCGGGCATAACATAGGACTCGTCGGTTTGTAATGAGGGTGTCGGCCCCCCTAAAGCAGGGCTTAGACTAAAATCAAATTCTCCATTTTGTAACTTCGCCACCTCAGTCAAACGCTGACCTAAAGCATCCAGCCTCATTAACCTAGCTTGCATATCACCCATTCGGAGTGTTAAGGCATCGACCTTCTCCTGTGAAAGTCGCTTTAGTTTACGAAGTTCTTTTTTTTGATCTTCTAGCTGCCTATCCCACTTACTAACAATCGCATTCTCGATGCTCAGCTCAGCACCCTCTTCAAAATAAACACGAAGCTGATACCCCATATAGACAAGACTAAGAAGCAACAAAGTTGTAAACAAAGCAAACCATATCAGCTGCCTATTTGCCAGCTGAACTGTTTTTGACTTGCCATGCTTTCTTCCAACAAAAATAATATTCATTAAATCTTCTTTTGTAATTCACTAATCAAGAATAGTTTGCAAAAAAATACCCTTAGATTATAGGATACATCTGAATGCACTGTATAAACACCAAACAATGAGCTTCTATGCGCCAACCTAAAAAACATGCTTTAGCGCCACTAATAAGTCTGCAAAAGCTAAGCCAGAACTCCAACAGCATAGCAAATTTAATTCAGATGGCGAATAATCGAAAAACACTTGATGATACGCTAAATCAATGTTTACCCATTCATCTGAAAGACCAATTCAAAGCCAACAGCTTGAATGACTGTGCTTTAGTTTTGACTTGCAGCTCAGCCAAAGTAATGACTAAATTTCGTTTCGTTCAAGATGAAGTACTGTCTCATCTAAATGAACTTTTAGCACCTCAAAAAATACTATCTATTCAAATTAAAATTAGACCAAACCTTCAATTCAAACCAGAGTTAAATGACACAAAAAAACCATGCCGAACCATCAGCAAAAAAAATGCCCAGGTTCTTTTAGAAGAAGCTGAGCACACTGTAGATCAAAATCTGAAAAACATTTTAACTAATTTAGCAAAACATGCTGACCAGTAATCAGCTCATATGACCTAGCGCCGTTAATGGTGCCCTTTATCAGGCCGCCAATATAGGCTTCATATAAGAGATAGGTGCAGTACTCTCATCTTTAAAGGTTTTAACTTCCCAAGCATCCGTTTCTTTAATCAACTTGCGTAATAACTTGTTATTTAAGTCGTGACCTGACTTGTAGCCTTTAAACTCTCCAATCAAACTATTACCTAGCAAATATAAATCACCAATAGCATCAAGAATTTTATGCTTAACAAACTCATCATCATAACGAAGGCCATCTTCGTTAAGTACTTTGTAGTCATCGACAACAATGGCGTTGTCAAAACTACCGCCTTGCGCCAAATTCATCGCTTGTAGCCTTTCGAAGTCACGCATAAAACCGAAGGTTCTTGCTCGACTCACCTCTTTAACAAACGAAGTACTAGAGAAATCTATCGATGCATCCTGACTACCTTGGTGAAAGACAGGATGGTCAAAATCAATTGAAAAACCAACTTTGAAGCCATTAAAAGGAACAAACGTTGCCTTTTTACCATCTTCTTCGATGCTTACTTCTTTCGTAATGCGGATAAACTTTTTAGCTGCCGCTTGCTCTTGAATGCCAGCTGACTGAATAAGAAATACGAAAGGACCAGCACTACCATCCATAATCGGCACTTCTTCTGCACTTAGTTCAACCAGGCAATTATCAATACCTAATCCAGCCATTGCTGACAAAAGATGCTCAACTGTTGCGACTTTAACACCATCCTTGACTAACGTTGTGGATAGCATTGTTTCACCCACATTTTCTGCCCGTGCAGGAACCTCTGCTACAGGAGATAAGTCGGTACGACAAAACACAATCCCTGAGTCAATCGGAGCAGGTTTCAAAGTCAATAAAACTTTTTTACCTGAATGTAAGCCAACACCCGTGGCACGAATTGTATTCTTTAAAGTACGCTGTTTAATCATAGTATGATTCTATCAACCTTAATAAGGGCAAATTGGTCAAAAAACAGGCGCATCATAACAGACTGCGCCCGATTTCCCAAGAATAAAGACCAATATTTCATCAAGCTGTAATATTTTCAGCTTTTAATATTGCTCAACTTACCCTTTAATCTGCCTGTCTTCGTAAAAAAGCAGGAATATCCAGATAATCTACGCTTGGCTGAGCATCTGAATGCTTTGTATCTAAAGCGGCACTACCTACTCTATCTACATTTGGACGTCTTCTGATAACAGCAGGCCTATCCAACTGATTATAGTCAGTTGTTCCATCTGCCATTTTTGGTGTGTTATCAATAACTTTTACCGGTTTCTCCATTGTTGGAGATAAACCCGTTGCAACCACCGTAACTTTAAGTTCGTCAGTCATATCTGGATCGATAACAGTGCCCACTACAACTGTGGCTGAATCTGATGCGAACTCTTCGATGATGCTACCCACTTCTGAAAACTCACCTAGGTTCAAGTCAACACCCGCGGTAATGTTCACCAAAATACCGCGTGCGCCCTGAAGATTTACATCTTCTAGTAGCGGACTTCTAATTGCGGCTTCAGCGGCTTCTCTTGCTCGGTTCTCACCTCTGGCTGACCCTGTGCCCATCATTGCCATACCCATTTC
>JBFJZQ010000374.1:0-3184 GCA_041622015.1 Oleiphilaceae bacterium | reverse complement strand
TCACTTTGGTATTCGGCATCATGGTATAAAAAAATGTAAAGGCAGCAATAATCATTAAAAAAGGCATTAATTTAGTCAAGAGTATGATCAAGCTTCCGAAGGGTTCGATAGCCGCAATAGATTGAACAAAGGAAGAATTCATGGTGGACGCTGTGACACTGATAGCGGCCACGATTAAGACAGGCCCGACTAAAATCACACTTAAATACTGGCTAAAACGATTACCGATGGACCTAAGCTGAGGCGCTAACCAAATCGTGTTAAAAGCCCGCTCAATTTTCTGAACCAAAGAAATCGCGGTATAAAATAGAAGCACAAAGCCCACTATTCCTAGGACCCCCACCTTCATATTGTTTACAAAGCTGAGTATATTTTGATAGATGTCCAGCCCTTTATCGCCCATCGGCTCAAGGAAGTTATAGAGCATGGGGGTAAATTTATCTTGAACATTGAAGGCTTTAAGTACAGAGAAACTTAAAGCCAACAAGGGCACGATAGAGAGAATCGTGGTATACACCAAACTCATGGCATGCAAGGATATTTGACCATTGATCAGGTCACGTATCACGGCAAACATGATGCGAAGAATACGACGATAGATCAACTCTGGTTTTGATAGCGAGCGCGTGGGTGGGTCTAACAACCAGGATTCAAGTTCAGACCATTTTTCTTGTAATTTACTCAATCGATGACTCCATTCTGATGATCTATCTGTCTCAAAAACTAGTGGCCTTATAGACTAAAATTGTATTAACTTAAGCATCTGTTTTACTTATTGCGCTTTTATGTTAGTTATTGCTTGCTCTAATAACGCAATGGACCTTAACAGCGGGTCGACCTTGTCTGAATAATCTTTATTTTGATCAATCAGCTTTTGAAGATTGGCTGCTTGGCTGGATACACTTTCTGCGCGTATATTAGCTGATGAGCCTTTTAAACCATGGACTAATCGAGAAAGCTGTTCCCGATTTCCTGCACTTTCAAGGGTTTTAAATTCTTCTTCAAAATGCTCAACTGTTTCCTGAAAGGCACTCAGTATTTCTTTAATAATGGTTAAATCGCCCATAAAGGAATCTTTTAACTTTTCGATATCAAGTACGTTTTCTTGGCTCATCGTGTAAGGTCTCATCCTTTTTTAATAAAAAATACCCATTGAAAATAGCACGTTCACACTACATGTTTTTTATATTGGCTTCTAAAGCGTAGCAAAGAATTCTTCCCTCAGATAGCATGTCTTTCTGGTATATTAGTCACTTAAATTTTTTAACCAAGTTTATTTCTTTATGTTTGCATTTTTTGAACGGCTTATTAACCCTTTTCCACCCCAATACCCAAAGCAGCCTCCTGAAGGTCTTATCCCCTTTTGCTTACATTATACAAAAGGTGTCACGCCTTATTTAATCATCATGGCGTGCTTAACGGCCTGTATCGCGATTATGGAAGTGACTTTATTTGGTTTTTTGGGCGAGTTAGTCGATTGGTTATCTAGCAAGCAACCTGAAACATTACTTCAAGAAGAAGGCCACACATTAGCCTTCATGGCCACAATTGTATTACTCGGTTTGCCCTTGGCGGTACTTCTGCATGCTAGCGTGATTCACCAAGCGTTATTGGGTAATTTCCCGATGCGAATTCGCTGGCAGGCCCACCGTTATTTGCTCGGCCAGAGCCTGACCTTTTACCAGAATGAGTTCGCCGGCCGCATTGCCACCAAAGTGATGCAAACGGCGCTCTCCGTTCGTGAAACCGTCATGAAGCTTTTAGATGTGCTGTTATTCATCAGCATTTACTTCATTGGCATGACACTGGTTGTGTCATCCGCCGATTACCGATTAAGCGCGCCCTTACTTTGTTGGTTAATCGGTTACGCCTCGGCGCTTTATTACTTCATTCCTAAACTGCGCGAAATTTCTAGTAGGCAAGCCGATGCCCGTTCGAGCATGGTCGGCGCGGTAGTCGACAGCTATAGCAATATCCAGACAGTGAAACTCTTTTCACACAGTAAACGCGAAGCAGATTACGCCCAAGACAGTATGAGCCAATTTCTGGATACTGTTCACCCACAGATGCGCTTGGCAACAAAACTGAACGTTACCGTTTGGATTTTAAATGTCATTTTATTATTCACTATCTCTTCTTTATCAATCTGGCTATGGACAGAACAAGCGATATCTACCGGGTCGATTGCTGTCGCTATTGCACTTTCATTGCGTTTAAACGGCATGTCCCAATGGATTATGTGGGAAGTTTCGAGCTTGTTCGAGAATATCGGCTCAGTTCAGGATGGCATTACTACCTTGTCTAAATCCCGCGATGTGCAAGATGATTCCGGCGCTAAGAAAATAAGCGCCGTGAAAGGCCATATTGAATTCAATAATGTTTCTTTTGCCTATAGCCCTGAGCACCCAGTTTTTCAGAACTTATCCTTCGATATAAAGCCGGGTGAGAAAATTGGTTTGGTCGGACGTTCAGGTGCGGGGAAATCGACCTTAGTGAATTTATTATTACGTTTTCACGATATACAAGACGGCGCTATTATTTTGGATCAGCAGAATATTGCACAGGTTAAACAAGAAAGCCTGCGCGCCGAAATTGGCATGGTCACCCAGGACACCGCCCTACTTCATCGGTCTGTCCGCGAAAATATTTTATACGGCAAACCCGATGCCACCGAAGCAGACATGATAGCGGCAGCCAAGCAAGCCGAAGCACATGAATTTATCCAAGGCTTGAGCGACCCGCATGGCAACTCGGGCTATGATGCACAAGTAGGCGAAAGAGGCGTAAAGCTTTCAGGTGGTCAACGACAACGCATCGCCATTGCACGCGTCCTCTTAAAAGACGCGCCTATTTTGATTTTGGATGAAGCGACTTCTGCGCTCGATTCCGAAGTCGAAGCGGCAATTCAGGCTAGTTTATTTAAGTTGATGGAAGATAAAACGGTAATTGCGATTGCCCATAGACTTTCGACCATTGCCGCGCTAGACCGTTTGATTGTGTTGGATAATGGCAAAATTATCGAACAAGGCTCGCATGCTGAATTACTAGCGCATAATGGTTTATATGCTCAACTTTGGGCCAGACAGTCTGGTGGATTTATTGGGGAGTGAGTTTCTTTATTGCGCTCCCTGAGCTTGGCCTGCACTGAGCCCGCCGAAGTGTCGAAGGGTCTTCCAAATTAAAC
>JBFJZQ010000373.1:0-3185 GCA_041622015.1 Oleiphilaceae bacterium | reverse complement strand
GGTTAACAGACTGCCAGGTCCCATAAGGAGAATGTTGTTATCACAAGGCTTCGGGTCCTTTATAAAAATTTTTGGTACGGCAGGCATTAAGGTAGTCGATTTAACTGAAGACAAGGTGGAACTTTATCTACCCAATCGCAAGAAAATAAGAAATCACTTTGGCACGATCGCAGCCGGTATGGCGATTCTGCATGCTGAAACAGCATCAGGCATTGTTATGGGCATGAACGTTCAGGAGCATTGTTTGCCGGTTTTAAAATCTGTTCAATTCAACTTCCCAAAAAGAATGCAAGGTGGTTTGACTGCGAAAGCATGGCTGACAGATGAACAAATAAAATTAATACGGAATAATGATAAGGGTGAACTGGTCGTCGAGACTCGTATCGTCGATGAATCTGGACTAGAACCCGTGAATGGAAAATTTATCTGGGCTTGGACGCCAAAGCGTGTCTCGAATAAGGGTTGAGCTATCACGTTTCACTAATAAGTACTTGATGTCGTGAAAAGAGTTGAAGTGGAGAAAAAGTTTACAGGGAAGTTTATATCCACATTTTAGAAATCTGCGCTGTGCTTCTTGTGATCATCCTAGTTTTCTAATCAAAAAAGCGGTGGTAAGTAAAGAAAGTCAAAATGTGGGAAATGTTACATTATGCAATCAGCCCTGCAGGAATAAAGTAAATAGGTCTATGACAATCAAGTCATCTTAAATCCGAGTTTAACCTAGACTCATCTCACCTTTTTTTTTTCAGTTCGATAACATAGGTTAATGAGCTAGACGATGTAACGCCGTATATTGATTGAAAAACGACCAATGAATCCCGCATCGATTTTTATCAATAGAGGCGCATAAAAAACATGAAACCATTCTGTTTTGCTATTACTTTAATGTTTGCACTACCTTCAATGGGTAATGCTGAAACTAATCCGAACTTAAATATAGAGACACAAATTTCAGGAGGCTCAGGGCTTTTTATCAGTACGCGATACATGCGCCATGTGGTATTAAATACCCAAAACCCACAGAGCTTAACGAAACCAGTGGTGGTCGTCCAGCAAAGCGGGCTTCACGATAAAACGCTTGAAGTCTATGCCAATAATGGCGACTGGACAAGTCATGGCTCAGTTATACCTGTGCCTGTCGATTCGCAAGGCGCTCCAACCGCTTATTCTTACAATCAAAGACTACTTATCTCAGACAGTGTTATGGATGGTGATGATATATTGGTGGTTTACTCAGCACTAAGGGATGGAGATATCATTGATGCGAATACCGGGTTAATAAAAGCAAGCTATCCTGAAGTTGGTTTGACCCGAATGGAATACAGTGCATTAGCGGATAACTGGGAATCAGTCCCACTAGCGAGTCTAACCTTAGCGCCTAACCTGGCAGCTAGCCGTGCCACTGTTACGGTAGATGCTCTAGGTAGATATTGGTGTGCCGTAAGAATCTTCGAAGAAGGTAAGCTGCCTGAAGAAGGACTTTACTATATAAAGACATTCGTAAGCGAAGATAAAGGGCAAAGCTGGCAAGCGGTAAATGGAAGGTTTGGCAGTGTAAATGGATTACCTAATAAAAACCCTAGAATTTTCGCTCAAAGTGCAGGCATTGGTATGGTATATCATGATGTCTACATCAACGACACATCCAATAAGGAAATAAGGCAAAAAGTTCTGGTTTTTCGAGGTAATCATGGGCCTTTGTTAAACAAGTGGAATCCCAAGAAAGTCATTATTGGTAGTTATACTGCTTCAAATGATTCCTATGGCAGCCATTGGAGTATGGTGAGTGATAAAGATGAAAATATACATATTGCCTACCAGAATGCTGATAAAGGTATTCAGTACGTAAAGCTGACTAGAGGTAACAATAACATAACGATTACTGATGATGTGTTGCTATCCTCGGACCCCACTTGGATAGGTGCCTATCCAGCTCTTTCCGCATCCAAAGATGATAGTGAAGTTG
Organism: Oleiphilaceae bacterium; assembly: GCA_041622015.1. GTDB lineage: Bacteria > Pseudomonadota > Gammaproteobacteria > Pseudomonadales > Oleiphilaceae > PZPK01. Next base: position 1,219 of record JBFJZQ010000373.1, on the reverse strand, counting down.
CGCTCGTGATGGCTGAAGAGCGCCCCGATGGAAATAGTGGTTATGAGAAACGTATTGTCTGGACCAAAATTAATAACCGTAATATTGATGATTTGACTTGGCACCTGATCAGTGACAATAGAACAAGTAGATTAAGAATGATCAGCCCAGAAACATATAGCGTGAATGATGGCTTTACAATGTTTTATGAAGTGTCTGGTGCAGAAGTTGGAAATGAAGGTAGTGGCAATTATCAGTTATTCGTTAACAACCTATTAGAGGAGTAAAGTTTGAACAGCCTTTTAAGATCAATATTAAGAAAATTTTTCTTTGTTTTGGTTTTGGTCTTAAGTGCCACAAGCCTTATCTCATGCACATCTAACGGCGGAGCTGGAGAAGAAAAAGTTGCTGAGTATCGCTTAGATATTCTATACGGCAACATTGAAAACTATACTGGCAATGATGGTCAATGGTTGAATATCTACCAAGCTACTTCCCAGTCACCCACACCCGTTTATGTCTGGGCGCATGGAAACGGACATACTTATAGAGACGCCCACCTGATGTATGAACCTTTTATTGATGTTCTAAGGGAAAATGGCATCTCAGTCGTAAGTTGGGAGTCCATAAAACAAATGGATGAAAACAACTATACAGCCATCATGATGGATGCAGACATCATGTTCCAATGGCTGAAGGATAATGCCAGTTTCTATAATCTTGATATGAGTAAGGTTATCGTTGGTGGCCACTCAAGAGGAACCATCGCCAGTTGGTATTTAGCACAAAGCGGGGACCCTGGCATTCTGGGTATTTACTATGGAGATGCATCAGGCAATCTTGATGATGTCAACGCCCTTTTCAGCCAGATAACAGCATCTTCACCACCTATCCGCATGGCTTACACTCAAAACAAAACGACCAATGATGGACAGCACGACCCCAACGAAGGTCAAAAAATCATAGACCTTTATAGAGAACTCGGTTTTAGTGAAGAAGACTCTCGTCTGCTGGAAGACCAAGGTTATCCTTCTATGGTTAAGCTAGGCTTTTACAGTGAGCTTTTAGTATTTTGTCAATATGTTTTGGGAATTTAAGATGCCTCTGAATCTCAGAACTGGACATTCTCTGCTCACATGGTACTCGATAGTTAAATATTCAATACCACAGTGATTAAATTGCTTCGATTTATGTATAGAACACTGATCGCTGACAGAAACTGAAACTAAATACCCTGTTG
>JBFJZQ010000372.1:0-3194 GCA_041622015.1 Oleiphilaceae bacterium | reverse complement strand
TGAGTGGTTAAATGCATATCAGCATTTTGTTCAGTGTTATGTTGAGGGCTGATTAAAGAAAGACTGACGGAATCAGAATTCTTTTGTATTTCATGAATAAATTTTTCTAATACCGACACCCTAATATTCTGATCAACATTCATCTTTAACACTTCTTTTGAAGACGAAGAACTAAATTCATTCTTGATAGACTGAGCATGAGCCAATAAGTCTTTGGCCATTTCATACATTTTTAAGCCATCAGCAGTAGCAGAACATCCCTTTCTGTGCCGCTCAAACAACTTACAATTAAATTCATCCTCAAGCTTTGCAATAGCCAGGGTGATTGAAGGCTGCGCGACGTGACACTTAACAGCCGCGGCACTGATACTGCCCGACTCCACTGTTTTTACAAAATAGCGCAACACTCTTAAATCCATAAACTTAACTCTTAGTATTACTTAGAGAATACTGGGAACACAGGTAAAGTTTGCACGACTATTTCATCATGCGCCGGAACAACTATTAGCTCAGGTTTAGATAAACTGAGTTGATGAACCTGATCAATAACGGCCGAGTTTAAGTCGTAATCAGTATCTACACCTACCATCCAGTGCACAAAGCTCGGTCTGGGTTTGTTATTCGCAACACCTAGCTGAGACCAAGTTGTATCGCCAATAAAGAAGTAACGCTGTCCGGAAGCCAAATTCAAAAATAATCCAAGCTGTCCTTTCGTATGCCCAGTTAAATCGACCAGCACTGCCGAGCCATCATTATATATATCTAAGCTTTTTTGAAAGCCTTCATACGATTTACTATCCAGCTCGAGATGCTTCCAAATTAAATTAGTATCATCGTATTGGGAAATAATAAATCCAGGCGGTTCACCGTGTATGGCTTCTTCATAACTTATTTCTTGCAGCCAAATCGGCACTTCTTGAAAGTCTTCAAGACCACTCACATGATCCCAATGCATGTGGCTGGGAATAATGGCAAAGAGTTTGGAAATATCATAGTTAGCACGTTCAAACTGATCTCTTGCTGGTTTGACATTTTCTATCTTAAAAAGCTGTTGCTCGAAGAAATTAAATATAGACATCTGGTCTTTATAATCACGCCCTATTCCGCTATCAAACAAAAAGTCTCCTTTGGGGTGGCTCACCAAAATTGCGGTATGAACTAATTTACGCGTTGTAAACCATGAACCATCGTCCACCACCATCGCTTCTAAAGACCCACTTGACTCAGCCGTGACAAGTACAGAAAACCTTAAGTCTTCACTTGAAGTGTTTTGGTCTGAATAAACGCTTAAAGAGGCGAAGGCGAGTGTTGAAAAAAGTATTAACTTTTTTAAATAACTAAATTGCATGTGTAATTCCTTGTCATGACTGGATTTAATGCGACTAGGTTAATGCAGAAATTCAGATAGGTAAAATATAACAATATAATACAATAACTATATTTTACTTATATAAGATTGAGACGTTCTATAAGCACCAGGCGTTAAGCCCGTCCACTTTTTGAAAGCCCTGTTAAATGCCGCTGTTTCAGAAAAACCAAGCTTCTCTGAAATTGAAAGCAAGGATAAGGAATTATTTTCCAGTAAAGTCAGTGCCTGTTCACGACGAATACTGTCTTTAATTTCTTGGAAACTATTACCTTCTTCTTTAAGTCGGCGACGAATTGTATGTGTTGTCATGTTTAGTTCTGATGCCACATCATCAAAACTCATGTTCTCAATTTCTACTAACATACCATTTCGATGAATGAGAAGACGCTTGATGAGCGCACTCGTGCTTTCATCAGAACGGTATTGTGTTAAAAGCGACTCTGGAGCATTGTGAAGGAACTGAATAAGAGACTCACTATCCTGAGTAATAGGAAGTGATAAGAACTTAGAGCTAAACGTGACACAATTCTGTTGTTGTGAGAATTTATGTCTACAGGGGAACATAAGATCGAATTCATCGCTATATTCCGGCTCATCAAAGGTAAACTCAATGCGCTCTAAGAGAATTGATCGCTGAACTAACCAGCATGAAAGCCTGATCCAAATAACAAAAATAGAGGTTATAAAGAAGACACTATCTAAGTTGTGCGGGTTTGAGTAATAAACAGTTAGGTGTGCTTCATCACCACTTTCCTCTAATTCGATTGATAGATCTTCATTCAGCAATTGTAAGAATCGAGTGCTTCTTAGAAGCGCACGACGTAAATTTCCGGCCGTGATTATGGCATGACACATCATATTGAACATGCCGATTTTTAGCGGCCTTTTCAGAAAACCGCTCGCTTCATCTTCCATGGCATGCCATAAGTGTCGAAGCAAGGGACCCAGATCATCCAGGTCAATGCGTTGATTTTTTAAATCGCATTCACCTGCTAACGCAGCTTTTAAGTCAAATAGTTCAAAATTTTCAAATAATTTATCAATATCTATATGTTGATGTTTTGCGCCCGAAAAAAGAGATAAGACTAAAGCACTAGAAATGGACCGATGCTGACTCATTTGGTCTATGACGTAGTGAGTATTGTCATAAGGTCATGCACATGTAAGGCAGCGTCGCGACCTAAGCCGGTTAAATACCCCCCATCTTTTTGCGAGACGAGCCCTTTTTCGAACAAGCGATCGGTTGCAGAAATGACTTCCTGGTCTGCATCATGGTGCACTTTAATACCTTGTTGTGTCGTTGATAAATCATACATTGCCAAGACACGCATTTCGCTTAATAGATCAGGAGATATTGGCATAAAAAAGACCTTTATTGTTATTGGTAGGTAGTTATAGAAATTAGGGACTCAGACCGCTATGGGTCTGAATCATTATAGAAACACAATGCTGACTATAAACAAATACTTAGACATTCAAAAGTACAATTTAAAGCTATGTTTAAAAGTTAATTTTTGAGGGAGAAGAACAGTAATGACTACAAACCCAAAGACCCCAGTAGGTCGTCCACCTCGTCTTGATTCGTGCCAGAAAGTTGCCCTGGTTTGAGGTTTTTATTTTGGTTTGATTCAGCATCAAATAATTCATTGAGAGACATCATTGTGAGCATAAACTTCTGATCTGTTATCTGATCCACTGAATATAAATTCATGCTTTCGACGAGTGCAGAACCGATTGCATCCTTTACCTGATCTACCTGTTTCTCAGTCAAATTTTCGGTATCTTCAAGGACGCGTTTTTCGATATTCTCCATGATATCCATTTG